>JAWCLB010000001.1:0-65290 GCA_039091735.1 Candidatus Aenigmatarchaeota archaeon
TGAATCTTTTTTATTTATTAAAACAATAGTTATTTATGCAAGAGGCATTGTTCTGGACAAAAAAGGATAAAAATGTACAATGCATCCTATGCCCAAGAAAGTGTATAATTCCTGAAAATTTGACAGGATATTGCGGAGTTAGAAAGAATGTCAACGGTAAACTACATTCTCTTGTTTATGGAAAATTATGCGCAATAAATATAGACCCAATTGAGAAAAAGCCTCTATTCATGTTTGCACCTGGCACACAGTGTCTATCCATCGCAACAGTTGGATGCAACCTTGGATGCAAATTTTGTCAAAACTGGGAAATCTCGCATCCTCCTGAAAAGGAGGTATTTGGCGAAAATGTAACACCAGAAAGAGTAGTAGATATGGGAAAAGAACTTCCTGGAATAGCATATACTTACACAGAACCAACAATAATGTTCGAGTTTGCTTATGATGTGATGAAACTTGCGAAAAAAAGCGGGCTATATAATGTGTGGGTGTCAAATGGCTATACAAACCCTGAACCAATAAAATTATTATCAAAATTTATGGACGCAATTAATGTCGATTATAAGGGTGATGAAAATTTTTACAAAAGGGTTTGTGATGCCAGGCTCGAACCTGTTCAAAATGCGCTCAAACTTTATAAAAGGCTTGGCGTTTGGATAGAAGTGACTAATCTTGTAATACCTGGTTATAACGATGATAAAAATATAATCCTGGAAATGGTCAGGTGGATAAGGGAGAATTTGGGCAGAGAAACCCCACTCCATTTTTCAGCATACTATCCTGCATATAAGATGACCGCTCCACCAACACCTGTAGAAACCCTTGAAAAAGCTGCTAAAATAGCAGATGAATATCTAGATTATGTTTATATAGGAAATGTTAGGCATGAAAGAGAAAATACCTTTTGTCCTAAATGCAAGACAATGCTCATAAAGAGGATTGGCTTTTTTGTTGAGAAATTTTATCTGAAAAGAAAAAATTCTAAATTCCTTTGCCCTAATTGTGGGCATAGTATACCAATAGCAGGAGCTAAATGGATAGAAAAGTTAAGCAAAGCGCACTAAATTAAAAATACCAAGGGAAAGTATGCTAACTATTGCTCCTGCTATAATTACCCCTAAGAGAATTGCCAAAAAACTTTTCTTCCACTCAAGCCTAAGAAGCCATGCCAAAACACTTCCTGTCCATGCACCTGTGAATGGAAATGGCACTGCCACAAATAATGCAAGACCTATTATGCCGTACTTTTCTATTTTATCCTTGCTTTTACTGATTCTTTTCAGGTTTTTTTGCACTATTTCTATCTTATAAAGGAATTTATCATAAAATAAATTCAAACCAAAATAAACAGGAAAGAAAACCAAAGAATTGAAAATAATGGCTGTAATAATTACAAAAAGGGGATTAAGACCCAATACCATTCCTAAGGGAATTCCTCCCCTAAGCTCGCTTATCGGAAGAATGCTAGCAATTATTATTGCGATGGTTTCATTGATTCCATTGGTCATACAATCCCTAAACGAAATTAATTTTATAATATATTATATTTTTCATGTTTTTATCAAATAAGAATTCGGCATTGAATCTCTTTCCCTCCAAAACATATGGAAGCCAAATTGCATCATCTGGCCACATCTCGTGATAGGGTATGGAATCTATAGAAAACCATCTCAATTCTCCCTCTTCTCCTTGTTTGACCTCTCCCTCAAAATCCCTTGCTGAAAAAAGATAAACTATGCCAAAGATGTTTTCATAACTACCTTGATAAAAGATTATACTTCCGTGCATTTTAGGATCTTTTATTTTTATTCCTGCTTCTTCGTTCACTTCTCTTAGCACATTATCTATTGGACTTTCTCCCCTTTCTATCTTTCCTCCAAGGCCATTCCACTTTCCCTTGCTAACACCCCTGCTTGCTCTTTTCAGCAGGATCTTATCTTCGCTTATTATCTCACAAAGGGTTGCATAAAACATATGGACCGAGGGGGATTCTCGTAGTTTTTATTTCTTAAATTCGAACCCCCAACCTCCGCCCTGCCGAAGCGGTGTCCTACCATTAGACTATCGGCCCTTTTTATCTTCATTCTTATCACAAATTTTAAATAGTATAAAAAAGAGCTATAGAAAATATTTTGCTGAAACCTCTTATTTTATAGTAAATAATATCTAGTGGATAATTTCTACAGCAAATTGTTCTTTAACATAGCCAGAAAAATAAGTAAATAGATGTTAGTTCTTAACGAAATAACAAAGATCATTTGGGAATATGATTAGCAAGATGAAAAAATTATATGAAAAGCGCGCATCTTGATATAGATGCTTATGAATTTTAAAAAACAACAAAAGAATGGATAGATGCTATAATATTGGCTTGCAGAGTTTTATCCTGAAAGACAAAAATTAATACTAATTTATCCCCTAGTTGAAAATAGCATAATTAATTGTTGATACTATAAAAAGTATTAGAAAGGTTTTTGCTTGTTAAATGTTACTTAAACCTTTTAATAACCTGTTTTATATTTCCTATTTTATTTTTTATGATGATTGCCTTTATCTCGTCGCTAAGTTCTTTTTCATCGACAAGCTTATCTACTTTATTGAATAGTGGTCTTACCTTCTGAAATGCAAAGATAGCACTTGCCAGTGCATCCCTTTCATGCCTATTTTTAATTCTTTGTTTGCATCTTCTCACAAGTCTATTTTTCTTTTTTAGGCTCATGCTCTTATTGGGTGTTATCAGTTTTGCATTAAATATGCTCGCTAATTTTTTGGCGATTTGCGGTGGTCGATGGACATCACAGCTCATAATTATCGGTTCGCCTTTTTCTGTTATAAATTCGATTATCTCATCTTTTGAAAAGTTTCTTTTGCTTTTTACTTCAACAAAATCCAGCTTTAAATCAATCAAAGAAATCGCAGTAACAACACCAGGATCAATACCCACTATGAGCTTCAACCTATCACCTTATGCCCTTTATTATCGATTTATTCCCAAACTTCCATACGATAACCTCTCCTCCTTCTATTATTTTATCTTTAAACTCATCTGGTATACTTACTTCATAAGTAGAGTAGTCCTCCATATCCATCAGTTGAGCACTGTTACCAGTTATAGAGAGAACCTGTGCATTTTTTTTCTGGATTATTGGAACTTTTAAATTATGATCAGCTGGTTTGACAATAACCCTTTTTTGACCATCAAATATTCCAATACCCTCTAATCTTGCTTTAGCCTCTCCGTGTTTTCCTGGTTTTGAAATTTTTAAATCTGTGACAGTAGATGGTTCATCTTCGATTAAAACAAAAGAACCTGGTCTACACTTCTTGATTTCCAATAGTTTAGTTTCTGTAGGCTCCATATAATCACATATCAATTTAAATTTTTAATCTGTTTTTTAGTCCATCTCCAGCTATTATACCGAATACAGCTGCACCAACAATTCCCCTACTCCATCCGACACCATCGCCAGCAACATAAATGTTTGTGTGCCCATCTTTTTCAGATAATGCCTCCATGCTTTTGTCTATAACCTCTATTCTCCTTGGATAAAATTTAACTTCAGGAGCATATAAAAAGGTTTCCCTCTCTGGTAATGATATGAGCTTATCTATCTTTTTAAGCCCGTTCTTTATATCTTCTATAATCCTTCCTGGCATCGCAAGGGTTATATCTCCTGGGACAACATCTTTGAGTGTAGGTTCACCAGAGCTTTCATTGTAAATTCTTTCCCATGTGCTTCTTCTACCTAACTTTAAATCAATTAATCTCTGTATTATTGGTTTCCTTTCTCCAATTGTGTTTGCCTGTTTCAAAATAGTCATTCCATATTCCAGTGTATCAGAAAATGGTTTTGTCAGCTCTATTGTAGCTAAAAGTGCAAAATTAGTGTACATGGACTTCTTTCTACCCTCTTTAAAGCAATGCCCATTAACATTGATATATCCATTTATTCTTTCTGTTATTACAAACCCTTGCCTATTTGTACAAAATGTTCTGACTTTATCCCTATGTGGGTCTGGCCAACATATCAGTTTTGGGTCATATATTTCATCTGGTATAGCATCAACAAATATATCATAAGGCAATTCAACCCTAACGCCAACGTCTAATGGCAAATGCCTTGTCTTAAGACAAAGTTTTTTGGCTTGTTCTGTTGTCCATGTTGACATGCTTCTTCCTGGACAAAGAATTATAAACTTTGTTTTTATATCACCTTTCGTAGAGTTCAAAACAAAGCTGTCTTCTTTATTTATATCTTTTATTTCTGTTTCTGTCAAGAAGCTGATGCCATTATCTTCTATATCTTTTTTCATAGCCTTTATTATCTTTGCTGCATTTTCTGTTCCCACATGTTTTTGTACTGATTTTAGAAATATTATGTCGTGTTTTCTTGCTTCTGTAACAAGTCTTGTTGCAGACTCTCCGCCATCGCTCCCCTCTTTTGGAACTCCATATGATATAAAAATCTCGTCACATCTCTTGATGTATTTTTCAAGCTCCTGAATTGAAAAGATATTGTCTTTGTACATTCCTATATGTGGTGATAGATTCAACTTAAAATCAGTGAATGCACCAGCACCGCCTACACCATGGGTTATGTCACATGGACTGCAACCAATGCAATCTCCATTGTTATGGACATTGCATCTCCTCTTTTCAATGTCTTTTCCCATCTCAACTACAACTATATCTAATTTAGAATTAGCAAGAGTTTTTGCAGCGAATAGGCCTGCTGGTCCTGCGCCAATTATTACAACATCAAATTTATCCATTCCAGAATTTATTAGAATTAAGACTTTTTATTTTTATTTAGCATGTCTATTATCTCTTTAGCCCTTGTTACATTAATATTTTCCTCTTTTATCATAATCTCGGCTACCTTATCTACAATCTCGCTGGTTGCGCCTGCCATTATTGCAATGTTCTTTGCATGAAGCTTCATATGTCCCTTTTGTATACCTTCTGTCGATAGGGCACGCAAAGCAGCAAAGTTCTGAGCAAGGCCAACGCTTGCCATAACCTCTGCAAGCTCTCTTGCACTCTTCACACCCAATATCTTTATAGCTATCTTTGCTATTGGGTTTGTCCTTGTTGCTCCACCAACTATGGCAGCAGCAATAGGAAGTTCTATCTCTCCTATCAAATCTCCTTCATTGTCTTTTTCGTATTTAGTTAATGGAAGATATTTTCCAGAAAGCGATGCATAAGTATGAGCACCTGCCTCTATTGCACGAAAGTCGTTACCTGTTGCTATTGCAACTGCATCTATCCCATTCATTATTCCTTTGTTGTGAGTTGCGCATCTATAAGCATCTGCTAATGCAAAGGCATATGCATCTAGAACTCCCTCTACAACATCTTCACCAACAACATCTCTTCTCCATACAGCCTTTGCTTTTGCTATCCTCTTTGTTGCAAGATTTGACACTATTCTCAGTCTTACTTTGCCATGAGTTATTTCGGCAATCCTAGGAGCAATAGCCTCGCACATTGTATTAACTATGTTTGCACCCATCGCATCTCTTACATCAACTATTAGATGAATAATGATCATTCTCCCTCTTATAGTATCCAAACTCTTTACTTCTATATCTCTTGCTCCACCGCCATAGGTTATTAATCTTGGGTCTTTCTCATTAGCAATTCTCAGAAGCTCTTCTTTATTTTCTATTATCCTGCTTTTTGCCTCATCTCTATTCTTAACATTAACAACTTGGATTTGACCTATCATCAATTGGTCTTTAGATTCTGCCGTGAATCCTCCACCAGGTCTCGCAAGCTTTGCAGCATAGCTTGCAGCTGCAACAACGCTCGGCTCCTCTAAAGCCATTGGCACAAGATAATCTTTATTATTAATCAAAAAATTTGTAGCTATTCCTATTGGCAATTGCTGTGTACCTATAACATTCTCTATCATTCGATTTGCTGTCTCGATATCTAAAGCTCCTGTTCTCTTTAGTATTTTTACTTCCTCTTCGTTCAAATTTGCAAACTCTTTAACAATTTTTATTCTTTCTTCTACTGACAACTTGTAAAAGCCTGTAATATCAGACCCCATGATAAATAAAGAAAACGAGGTAAATTTAAATGCTTAACATCATAATTAAGATAATTTGTGAAGTAAATTTTTTGGGAAAATTCACAAGGTTTTCATTATTTACTATTATAATATTTTTATAATAAAAATTCTGAAGCAAAGAGATAAATAAATCATTTATTTTAGCAAATTAAATTTTGATGCTGTAATTAATGAAGCCCTAAAATACAAATCATAATTCTTGCAGATAACGAAAGAATTCTAAGAAGATAACAAAATTGTATTAAATGATTGGTTTATAATGTTTGTTTAAATAGTAGATATCTCTTAAAAATGTGGCTACATACGATAATTACATGAAAACGCTCCTTGCAACCACATCACAATGTTGTACGCATTCAAAAGAACAATTTTAAATAT
Source organism: Candidatus Aenigmatarchaeota archaeon (assembly GCA_039091735.1). Classification (GTDB taxonomy): domain Archaea; phylum Aenigmatarchaeota; class Aenigmatarchaeia; order GW2011-AR5; family JAHLMP01; genus JAWCLB01. Next base: position 6,459 of record JAWCLB010000001.1, read on the forward strand.
CTTCTAATATTACAGAAATCTTATGAAAATTGTAACATGTGCATTGCCCTATGCAAATGGAGAACTGCATATAGGACATATCGCATCTACGTATCTACCTGCTGACATTTTTGTGAGATTTCTTAGGGCAAAAGGAGAGAAGGTGATATTTGCCTGTGCAACAGATGACTTTGGTACACCTATTTTAATTAAGGCTGAGGAGGAGAAAAAAACGCCAGAGGATTATGTTGCTTATTGGCACAAGAGAGATGAAGAAGATTTCACAAAGCTTGGCATAATTTATGATATCTTTTATAAAACAAGCTCAAAAGAAAACATCGAGCTTGCTAGACACTTTTTTGATGTCTTGCATAAGAATGGCTTCATTTATAAAAGGGTTATCCAGCAACAATATTGCAACAGATGCAAAAGATTCCTTCCGGACAGATATATCAAAGGAATTTGCCCTTATTGCAATGCCAAAAATCAATATTCAGACAGTTGTGAAAGCTGCGGAAGGGTTATTCCAGCAGGCGAGATAAGAGAACCAAGATGTGCAGTATGTGGTGCAGAACCAATAACAAAAACAAGTGAGCATTATTTCTTTAAACTTTCTGCATTTTCTAATGATTTGAGAGCTTGGTTAGAAAACAACAAAAACATTCAAGACGACGTTAAAAAATATGTATTAGGATGGATTGATGAGGGGCTTAAAGACTGGGATATCACAAGAGATATCTCATGGGGTGTTCCAATAGATAATGGAAAGGTGCTATATGGTTGGTTTGATAATCATCTCTGCTACATCTCAACCGTATTAAAATATTGTTCTGACAACGGACTTAACGGAAGAGAAATCTGGAACTCATCGATAATTTACCATTTCATTGGAAAGGATATAATATATCATCATTACTTGTTTCTCCCAGCAATGCGTTTGGGTGTGAAGGAATTCAAGTTGCCGGATTTCATCCCAGTAAGAGGGCATCTCTTGTACGAGGGAAAAAAGATCTCAAAGAGTAGAGGGTGGTACATAGGTGTTAGAGATTTTTTGAATAAATTTCCACCAGATTATCTAAGATATTATCTCTCTATTATTACACAATATAGCCAAGGGGATGCAAACTTTGACTGGAAATCATTTAAAGAAAGAATAAATGATGAGCTGGTTGCAAACATGGGTAACTTTGTTTATAGGGCTCTAAGTTTTATCTGGACAAAAAGTGACAAAAGGGTACCAGAACCAGAAAACTATGACGAATTGGACAAGCACTTCGAAAAGGAGATTATATCAATTGCTAATAATGTCGCTAAAGACATAGAAAAATTGGAATTAGATAAGGGTCTGAGAAAGATTATGGAATTCTCATCTCTCTGCAACCAATATTTCCAGCAAAAAAGGCCTTGGCACGAAGACCCAAAAACATGTCTATATCTAAGTGCAAATGCTGTAAGGGTTTTAGCTGTTATAATTGAACCATATCTGCCATTCTCTTCTGAAAGATTGTTCAGGCAATTGAATTTGAGCAAGCAAGGCTGGATAACAGCGAATAAGCTTTTAGTTAAGCCAAATCATGAAATAAATAAACCCGAGCCATTATTCGAAAAGGTGTAAACTACTTGAAGATTTTATCAAATTCTATGCCGTTTTTCTCATAAAATTTCTTTCCTATCCTACCGCGATTTTTTATCACATCTTCCAGCGGTATAAACCTCCATCCCTTTCGTGACATTCTCCATGCTATATATACCATGGCTTTTGCTCTTTTCTTCCATGCCTTTAACTGACCTATCTGATCTTTATCAACTGTAAAGCCATCTTCTCTTGATTTACATTCTATAACAATTAGCCTTCTGTTTTTTACTGCAATTATGTCTGGTGATGGCAGGCCTATTCTTCCTGAGCGCGGGCTTCTAATGGCTAAGAATCCACTTTTGTAAATTTTATGGAGCAGCTCCCACTCTGCCCTGTAGCCTTTTTTATATTTTGAAATTGTCATCTCTATACACTTATTGTAAGCAACTCATAATCTTAATTTATTGTTTAAGGTGTATTTATAAGATTATAGTCAAAGACCTTCTTTATAGCTCGTTATCCACAATATTTCTCGTATTTGCAAAACTTATAGATTGTATGATAAACAAATGTGACAGCATATGAATACTGACTCTCATATTTGTTAGATGCTACTCACAAATAGCTTTTGAATTGATTAATTCAATATCTAAAAGTTATAAATATGTCATCGACAATTTTAGAATAGCACTAAATAGATTTATAAATCGAAGGCAATAAGTGAATTTATATGAGAATGACAGCTCTTGTAAAAGATGTGATGAGAAAGCGTATCAAAACTATAAAGGATACTGCGTCTGTAAAAGCTGCTGCAAGGATAATGGAGAAGAATAGAATAGGTTCTGTTGTGGTATTGAAGAAAAATAAGATAGTTGGAATTGTAACAAAGACTGATATAGTCTACAAGCACGTGGCCAAAGGAAAAAGAACACTAAAGGAAATTATGACAAAAAGGCCAATAAAAATCTCTTCAAACAAAACCATAGAAGAAGCAGCAAAAACCATGACTGAAAATAATATAGAAAAGCTCTTGGTTTTTGATAAGGGCAAGGTAGTTGGTATAATCTCTATTACAGACATACTAAAGGTTGAACCTGCGTTGTTTACAATCCTGCTTGAAAGATTAAGACAAAAGGGGCCTGTACTTGAGAGTCAAGAGCCAATGTTTGGGGTTTGTGAAGCTTGTGGAAATTATTCTGATGAGCTTCGCGAAGTTAATGGGTTGTGGGTTTGCCCTTCTTGTGCAGAATCTAAAGAATAAATAAAAATCTTCTTAATATATATTCATGGTAGAAACAATAGAAGAAACCTTCTATGAAAAAATGCTTCATAAAAAGTCTGAAAATTTTGTTTCTGTTGCCTTTGAAATCAAAAATTTTATATCAAACTTAGGAAAAATAATCGAAAAAGAAAACAGAATGTTTGGGTCTGGAAGTGGAAGTGCATTGCACCTATCTTTTGATGTAGTTAAGGATATAGATGGTGTTTCATGTATAATTTTTTCTTTCGATATTTTTGGTGAAGAAAAAAGACTAAAGATAAATATTAGAGGATATTTGAGGACAGAATTGAAACCCGAAAGATTGTTTAACGAATACTATAGTGAAGTGCTTTATCCAAGTGTCTCACTAAGAGTAAAGGATGAGATAAAAAGAATTGGCAAAGAAATAGAAAAAAAGATAGAAAGTCTTAGCTAAAAAAATCTTTGATATACTTCTCTGGCTCAGTCGTCACCTTAAACTCTAAATCAGCAGGAAAGGCTAATCTGTAGTTCTTCCAGAGAAAACGATTATCCATGAACACAACAACCGCTTTGTCGCTTTCTGTTCTTATGCATCTTCCAGCACTCTGCAAAGCCCTGTGAACAGCTGGATATATATATCCGTATTCTCTTCCCTTCTTGAATCTGTAGTTATAATAATTAATTAGCGCCTTCGTTGCTAAATCTGGCTTGCTTAATGAAATTCCAACTACAATGACACATTTCAGAACACCACCAAAAAAGTCCATTCCTTCTGCAAAAGATCCTGACTGGGGTCCTAAGAGCAGTTTGTTTTTTGAGCTCACAAATTCTTTGAAAAGCTTCATTTTTTCTTCTTTATTAGAGTCTTGTCTCTCCAAGCATAGCTCCTTTTTTATGTTGTCTCTTATCAGATAATAGATTTGGTCTCTAAAATCATAGCTCGGAAAAAATGCAGCCATATTTCCGTTGACAACCTCAGAGATTCTAATAATATATTCTGCTATCTTTTCAAAATTCTCTTTGGTGCGCTTCTTATATTGTGTTGTCACATCCTGTATCACGAGATTTAACCTGTTTTTTGGCGGAAAGCATGACTTGTATTTGTTGCAGATTGTATTGTCACCAAATCCGAGAAGATCCTTATACATAGCTGGAGGGTTAAGTGTTCCTGACATTAGAATAATACAGTGTGCATCTTGTATGTCTTTGGCGAGAATTAATGGATCAAGACAAATATAATTTAATGAGATTTTATCTTTTTCTTTTTTCAGTATTCTTGCATAACCTAAGTCTTCTCCAAGCCATAAATCCAAAAAATGCGAGATAGAGCCTATGAACGATCTCTTTCTTTCTCCCCTTACTTCAATTGCTGCCAATTCCAAATCTTCTATAAGCTCGTTGTAGTCTTTTATAAGCTCTATCTCTTTTATAAAATCATTCTTCTCTACAAAGAATTCCTCTTTATTCCCTTTTGCCAAATTTTTTAATATTTCCTCAACTTTATTGAGATTATCTTTAATTTCATGAAACCCAAATATTGTAGCTTCATGCTGAGCTTGTCTCAAAGTATACAAAGAAATCTTGCCAGATAAGAGATTTCTTATTCTATCTGGCAAATTGTGCGCTTCATCGACTATCAAAATCGTATCTTCCAGCCTTTTCCCAATTCTGTTCAGTATGTGTTCTCTTATAAAAGAGAATATGTGATAATAATCGCACACTATCACATTACAATATTTAGCAAACTCTAACATGATCTCATAAGGGCATAGCCCCCTGCATTCCATTTTTATTTCTTCTGCGTGAAGTGGCTTTTCAAACAATATTTTATTCAATACACTTCTTGCTTTTTCTGTCAGCTCTCCTTTCTGCCTCGTATTATTATAAAAGATGCAACGCTCGTTCTTTTTGATAGATGTACAATAGTCCATGAAATCATGTGTAGAGAGCATTTCAACACCTGAGATGGGGCATAACCACTTTTTGCCTATAATATCAACTGCCCTAAAATCAACCTTAAACCTCTGTTTTATTTTCTGAAGGGTTTCTATTACAATTCTATGTTGTGAATGCTTTGGTGTTAGAAAAAATATGGTCTTCCCATTCTCTAAGGCATATTCTAGCGAAGGGGCAATTGTAGCAACGGTCTTTCCAACACCTGATGGCGCATTTGCAATCAGATTCTTTCTTTCTCTAAGGCAGACCTCTACATCTTTTATCAATTCTCTTTGCCCTTCTCTTACATGCTCAAATGGAAAAAGCATAAATTGTGATATACTTTTTAAGATTTAAAATCACAAAATAATTTTAAATGCGCTGGTAGTCCAGTTGGTTAAGATACTGCCCTGCCATAATTTTGCAGAACGGCAGCGACGCGGGTTCGAAGAGAAAAGAATAATTTTTTGAGGAAATCCCGCCCAGCGCAGATTTAAATAAATTAAAATAATTATTATTTAGTGAGATAAATGCAATTCTTCAAAAAGGATAAGAAGGAAGAAGAGATCAAAGACACAGAAGAGCCAGAGCCAACGATTCAGATAAGTCCAAAACCAGAGGATATATCTGCCCCACTATTTGTAAAGGTGGATAAATACAAGGAAGCTTTACTAAATCTTCAGGAGATAAAAACGCTTCTAAATGGGCTAAAGAATATTTTTTCCATACTGGAAGAAATGGAACAAGTCAAAAATGATGCCATAAATACATTACGAGTGACGCTTCAGAGAGTAGAAAAGAGTGTTATTGAGCTTGATAGCGGATTATTAAGACCTGCTGATGTAAAGCTCAAAATTGAAATTGAAGAGACGCCTGAAACAAAGGCTGTAGAAGATTCATTAATGGAATTGTACAACCAACTTAATACTATTAGAGCGGAAATAGAAAAGGCTAAAGGCTAAGTCTTGTCATAAATAATGGGCTTGCTGATTTCAGAGAATTTTTGTATCACCCTAAAATGAGTCGTGAAACAAGGGCTTTATAATAATGAATTAATAAATTTCTTTAGTCTTTTGGTTTGCTTTATGGCAGAATATAAATTTGATGAAGATAAGCTCTGTGCAAATTGCCTATAACTACCAAATATTCTGAAAGCTTCTTTGAATCTTTTATACTTCAATAAGATTTCACCTCTCTTATATTATGAGGTTAACAATTTCTTAAGATAAGGCATACCTACATAGCTTGCAATCTCCTCTTGAACCCATTTATTAAATTCAGCTCTTTACCTTTCTTAAGTCCAATCTGGATATATTATGAATCCTTTACTCGTTCTTGCGCTCTTTTATTGATTTTTCTATCATAAAATTATGAGGTAAAAATAAGTTTGATAACTCGATATATTCTGAAGCGATGACAATTTCTTTGATATATCTTTAGTTGATGTAAACAAATATTCTGAATGTTGTTTACAATAAACAAATCTGTCTCAAAATCCTTTGTATATTTCATCTGATTTGGGTAATAGCTTGTCTAATACTTTGGCCAATATTAAGTATCTGGCAAGGCTTTTCCTTAACTATCTCTTAAGTCATCTATTGGTATGGCCTTCACAAATTTCATTAGCTTTCATATAGCCTTCTAGCTAGACATCTAAGCATAAATGTAGTTTTTTATCTTTATAACACAGCCTTAGAACTAAGCTTATTTTTTATTCTTTAGTATGTATATTACACTATAGAAAACTTTAAATAGTAGTTATCACATAGTAGTATAGTGATTGAAATGGTTAAAGAAAAGAAAATAACAAGAGAGGATATAGAAAGGGCAACACTAGAATTGGGTCCAACATTACTTAGAATATATGAAAGCGATAAAGGCCTGCAAGACTATGTTAAAGCTTATGAAGAAAGCCTAAAAAAGAAAAGGGTTGACTACATAAAATTGGATGGTCATATATATAGAATCGAACATGTTGGAAGAGACCCACTAACAGGGGGTGAGATGGGCATAATATTTACAATATTGAGGGAGGATGGCAAAATAGGCGAAGTTCCCCTTACTGAGCACCCTATCTATATTAGTGGGGTATTAAATTCAATAAAGAAATATGCAAAGGAAAAAAAGAAAGAAGAGATTATAAAGGCGAATAAAGAGATCTTTAAGAAATATAATATTGATTGATTATCCTATTCTTGAACTCAAATGCCCTCTCTACTTATTATTTGCCACAGAAGTTGAGCACAATAATCTTGCCTAAACTATATATATTGCTACTATACAAAATAATTATGAGGATGGTATCATGAAAGGGATATCGCCATTAATAGCTGCTGTCCTGTTGATAGCGTTTACAGTAAGCGTCTCACTAATAATCTCAGGATGGTTCACTTCATTAACAAGATCTACTACAGAAAATATTAGTAATCGGTCTGCTCAAAGTATAGAGTGTTCGTATGGTGGAATTAATATAAGAAGACCATGCAAAAGCGGCGAAAATATTACTGGCATAATTGAAAATACAGGTTCTGTGGATCTAAGCAATATCGGCATGGAAATCCTGTATTCGAATGGTAGCTCAAGAAATTATAACTACACCCAACTTGGCTTTAGCAGCAATTCTCTTCTTGTCGGCAACCAACAGTATTTCAATGTTGAGCTTGGTGCTTCACTAAGTGATATAATTTTAATTAGGGTAAAAACCAATTGTCCTCAGGTCGATGATGAGATAGAGTCAAGCACAATAACAGCCTGTACTTAAACTTAAATACTTTTTGGTCAATTATTTATTATCGTTTTCTCTTGAAGGTTTTTCAAATGAGGCAAGAAACAGAGAAATACGGAACAACAACATGTGGTTTAATCGCAAAGAATTGTTTAGTGTTAGCAGCAGAAACAAAGGCCACGATGGGAAATTTGGTTATAAGTAAAGAGGATAAGAAGATATATCAGATAGATGATAAGATAGCTATAGCAACAGCTGGGTCAGTAGGTGATTTGCAACAGCTAATAAGGATACTGAAGGCAGAAATCAATTTATATAAATTGGAAAGAGAGGTAACAGTCAATGCAGCTGCAACTTTGCTATCAAACATACTTCAGTCAAGCAGAATATTTCCTTTTATGGTAGGTTTGATTCTTGGTGGTTTTGACTCGACTGGATTTCGCCTTTTTGGTATTGATGCAATAGGCGGGATAACAGAGGATAAATATATCTCGACAGGCTCGGGCTCTCCCATAGTTTACGGTATTCTCGAAAAAGACTATAAGGAAGATTTAACAAAAAATGATGCTATAAATCTTTTGGTTCAGGCAATAAGGGCAGCAAGAGAAAGGGATGTATACTCTGGCGGAAAGAAAATAAATATTGCTGTTATTACAGAAAAGGGTATTGAATTTTCGTCTATGGAATAAAAAAATTCTGTAATTATTCTCAGTGTTTCAATAAATTCTAAAGTGAATAAAATGAACGAAAGCATAATTGAAAAGATTAAGAAAGAAATACCAGAAGATGTAATCAGCGAAATCTGTTATGAGGGTTCAGATATAGTCATATATACAAAGGATGAAGACTTTTTGAAAAATTCATATGAACTCATAAAATCCATAGTTGATAAACTAAAAAAGAGGATTAGCATAAGGGCAGACCCAAGTATTACAGAAAAGGTGGATAAAACAGAAGAGATAATAAGAAGCCTTGTTTCTGAAGAAGGAGAACTTACTAACATTTATTTTGAACCAGAATTTTCTAAAGTAATAATACACGCAAAAAAACCAGGCATAATTATCGGAAAAAACGGAGAAAATGTAAAGAAGATTATAGAAAAAACGAATTGGCTTCCTGTTGTCAAACGCAGTTGTATAATAGAAAGTGATGTTGTACGTGCAATAAGAAATATGCTACATAAAGAGGCTGGTAACAGAAAAAAATTCCTAAATGAGCTTGGTAAAAAAATATATTCACCAATGAAAGATGTTGAGTGGATAAGAGCCACGCTTTTGGGTGGTTTTAAAGAAGTCGGAAGGTCGTGCATTTTATTAAGAACCCCTCAAACAAACATATTATTAGATTGTGGGATTTCTGTTTCTAATCAAAAGCAACCGTATCCACACCTAGACGTACCTGAATTCATTATACAGGAGCTCGATGCAATTGTTATATCGCACGCTCATCTTGACCATTGCGGCCTAATACCAATGCTATACGAGAAATATAACTTTAGAGGGCCTGTGTATTGCACAGAGCCTACGCGAGACCTAATGGCTCTGCTCCAATTAGATTATATAGATGTGTGCCAAAAAGAGAATAAAGAATTGCCATATGGAATAAAAGGAATAGAGGAAACAATAAAACATAGTATTGCCTTAGAATATGGAGAAGTCAGCGACATAGCACCTGATATGAGGCTAACACTTGAGAACGCTGGTCATATGCTTGGCTCATCCCTTATTCATCTGAATATCGGAAATGGTGCATACAATCTTCTATATACAGGTGATATTAAGTACGGGACTACAAGATTGTTTAGCCCCGCAAGAACAGATTTCACGAGAGTAGAAGGATTAATAATAGAATCTACTTATGGTAGCAGTGAGGATGTGCAACCACCAAGAAGAGAGGTTGAATTCAAACTGATAGATGCTGTAAAGCGAGTAGTAGAAAGGGGTGGAAAGGTGTTAATCCCAAGTTTTGCTGCTGAAAGGGGTCAGGAGGTTGTAGCTATACTTACGTCTATTGGTGTTAACGAACTTGATGTCCCAATATATCTTGATGGTATGCTGTGGGATGCAACTGCTATCCATACTGCCTATCCTGAGTTTTTAAGCAAAGAGATGCAAACCAAAATCCTCCACAGATCTGAAAATCCTTTTTTAGATCCAAGAATAAAGGGCATAGGTTCTCAACAAGAAAGAGAAAACGCGATAACAGAAGCAAAGCCAAGTGTTATCATCTCAACCTCTGGGATGTTAAATGGAGGACCTATTTTAAATTACTTGGAAAGGCTTGGTGACAACCCAAAAAATATGTTAATATTTGTCGGATATCAGGGAGAAGGCACGCTTGGCCGAAGAATCCAAAAGGGATGGCGCTACCTATCAATAAATGGTAGAACAGTTGAACTTAATCTAGAAGTTATGTCAATTGAAGGTCTAAGTGGACACTCTCCACAAAAAGAGCTTATTAATTATGTTGAACACCTTAGAACTCTTCCAAGAAAGATTATGGTAAATCACGGTGAAAGCTCTAAATGTTCAGAGCTCGCAAGAACTCTTTATCAGATATTTAAAGTCGAGACTTCAGCGCCAAAAAACCTAGAAACCGTTAGACTAAAATAAATTTTTTCATGCAAACAGCAAACTTTAATTGACTTTGCTCCTCTTTTGAATAATAATCTTTATGGTGGCAAAATGGAATACAGAAGGGTCAGAGAAGGTGAAGTCGAGATTTATGTACCTAATGTAGAACTCCCTGAAAAAGGGAGAAAATATGGTTTCTACAATCCTGAGATGAAAACAGACAGAGACATTTCAGTAGCAACTTTGTCTGTGTTTAAGAAAATTTTTTCAGAAATCTCTAGTAAAGAAATTAAAATTTGCGACTTATTGTGCGCCACAGGTATAAGGGGCATAAGATATAAAAAAGAGATTGGGGGCGAGGTTACTATAAATGATGTCAACGAAAATGCAATAGAACTTGCAAAAAGAAATGTTGACCTAAATGGATTAAATGTAACTGTAAGAAATGAAGATGCAAATCTCCTGCTTGCAAAAGAGAGGTTTGATGTAATAGACATAGATCCATTTGGCTCTCCTGTATATTTTGTAGGAGCAGCTGCAAGGTCATTAACAAAATTTTCATTTTTGTGCGTAACAGCAACTGATACAGCAACCCTGTTTGGTGTGCACCCTGAAACATGCAGAAGAAGATATGGGGCATTATCCATAAAATGCCAATTCTCGAAAGAGCTCGGAACAAGAATATTATTGAGCTTTTTGATAAAGGAATTTGCAAAATACGGGAAGTGTTTTACTCCTATCTTGTCATATTCAAAGAGGCATTATGTGAGAATTTTCGGTATGGTTGAAAAGTCAGGCAATAAAATCAATAAAATATTAAATCAGCTTAAGCTTTTGTCATATTATGATGGACTATGGCAAGAGGGTATAAAAAATGGGATGAAACCCATTGGCGAGATATATCTTGGAGAGACTAGCAATAAGGAATTTTGTAATAAGATTATAGAAGAGGTTAAAAAGAGGGGGCTAGAAGGAATAAAGATTTTGAATATGATAACAGACGAGATAGATGAACCTTTTTATTATGATATTCGATGGATTGCAAAGAGATATAAGATAAAAATGCTTCCAATAGAAGAGATTATAAGCTGGTTGAGACAAATGGGATTTAAGGCGAGCAGAACTGCTTTCTGTGATTTCGGAATCAAGACAAATGCTAGAGCAGAAGATATTAAAAATATTAAAAAAATAGAAGGTTTATGAAACGCTTATTGGAATTGGCAAAACTTATTAATGATAAAGAATTGAGAGAAAAGACTATTGAATTGCTGAAGAACACGAGAATCTCTAATAAATACTTCAAAAAATACAAAGAAAAGGGAATAAAAATTGATAAAGCATTTGGTGGACCGAGCAATTTCCATCACGCATATAGCGGTGGATTGGTTGAACATACATATGCCGTCACTACTTTTTGCATAGAACTAGCAAAAAATCTCGAAAAGGTATATAATATCAAGATTAACATGGACTATCTTATCTCTGCTGCTCTTTTGCACGATATAATGAAAATTTTCTATTTCAAAAGGGTAGGAAAGAATATAATCTCTGCAGATGTAATGTTAGACCATGGTATATGGGCTTGCTGTGAACTCTACTTAAGAGATTTTCCTGAAGAGATAATTCACATCATTGCAAGCCATTTTGGACCATCAGGACCAAATCCGCCACAGACAATAGAAGCTATAATCCTGTTTTATGCTGATTCTTTAGATGCTAGTATAGATTCATTATTACATCGCAAAAAGATTATTATCTTAGATTCAAACTCTGTGTCTTGATGCATCAAGACAGGCACAAGATTCACATTAGTAAATTGGTTCTTCGTATTTTGATTGGGGCCTTGCCTAAATATCTGGCATGCATGCGGTATTGTTAGAAGAACAACGCATGCAGGTTGTTCACATAATCCGCTAGTAGTATTTGCTTTGATTTTGAAAAACAATGATTAATATAGAGAATTGAACGAATTTTTTGAAAGGATTATAGAAATATTATCAAAAGGGTGTTGAGTACGTATTTGTGAACTACTCCTAAGCCTTTGGAAGGGTCTTCCTGTTTCGTAATCCCATCGTCAGAGTGAGACAGATTATTCCTATTACGAGCAAGGCTCATGGATTAGCGCAGGTGTTTATGATTAAGGTAATTCAGGCGTCTGCAATAGTTTCACTAAAAATATATGTGAAAGAATATAAGTTACCTTTCATCTTAAGCTTTCACAAATGGCTTCTTGGTGATGAAGCTAAAAAGACTAAAAGAACATCTCTTATATAATCATGTTTATCTACGAATAATAATTCGTCTTCTTATTTTAGCATCCAAAACAATATGAAAAACCTTTGGTGCGTAGCTCTTAACTTTTCTTTTTTCCAAAATTTTTTCTACCTCGTATCCATTTTTTTCTGCATAATATTTTATTGTTTCAATCGGCCTTTTCCACAAATCCTCCTTTTTGAAGATATTATGATAATGAATTATTCCGTGATTCTTCGAGAATGAAAATGCACTTGGCAGAAACTTGTCGGTATCTTTGATATATCCCATTATTACATGGTCAGCAATACCTTGAAAATTCTTTTGTTTCGCAACCTGTCTGCAGTCACCCAAAATCGGAACAATGTTTGTTATTTTATTCAATTTTATGTTTTCTTGCAAGAGCTTGAAAGCATAAGGATTCTTCTCTATTGCATATATTATCTTTGCTTTAGAAAATTTGCCTATACCCAGAGAAAAATAACCAATCCCTGCAAACATATCAACAACTGTAACATTTGGGCTTATCTCTTTGATCAATCGCTGACGCTCGTAAAGATTCCCTTTGGAAAACATAACCCTTGAGACATCAATCTTATATAAAATCCCATTTTCTTTGTGAATAGTTTCTGTCTCACAGCCAGCTAAGATATTAATTTTCGGCATTCTGAATACGCCCTTTATTTCAGATAACTCACAAACTGTTTTTATATGGGGCAATACCTCTAGAACAGCAGATGCAAGAGCCTTCTTTTCTTTTTTCAGCAACCTCTGAGACTTTATTAAGAAGATATCCCCAATTATCTGATATGAATTTGGTATTTTCTCTTTACTTATTCCGGATTTTTCAGCAAGCTTTTCTCTTAGAGACATAAATTAAAAATATGAATAGGAAATATTAATCTGCATGAATCATGTAAAAAATACTATCGTTAATAAAATTTCATTATTTTATTGAAAAAGAATTAAGTATCTTTTAAAGGATTCGTTTATACTCTCCAGTTAATTTTTAGATGGTGTGAACAAAAATGGAACAAATTATAAACTATGATGATATAAAAAGATTGGAGAAAGCCGGATTTAGGTTTATTGGCAAGCATAAGCACTCTGCAATCAAGATATGTGAGTGGACAAGAAAAGCCATACGTGGTGATAATTTTTGTTATAAGCAGAAATTTTATGGCATAAACTCTCATCGTTGCTTGCAAATGACGCCAGCATTCCAATTCTGTACACATCGTTGCCTTTTCTGTTGGAGGGACATAAGTATAACATATCCAAAATGGAATTGTCCAATAGATGAGCCTAAGCAAATACTAGACGAAGCGATTAAAGCCCAGCAAAAGATTCTACAGGGGTTCGGCGGAAATATTAAAGTTACAAAGAAGAGGTTTAATGAGGCCATGAATCCAAATCAGGTGGCAATATCCTTAGCAGGTGAGCCAACACTATATCCCAAATTGCCAGAACTTATAGACGAGATCAAGATGCGCAATATGACATCTTTTCTCGTTAGCAATGGAACCAAACCAGATATGATAAAAAGATTGCTAAATCATCAGCCTAACCAACTTTATATTACATTACCTGCACCAAACGAGAAGGTATATAAACAGACATGCCAACCTCTAATAGAAGATGGGTGGGAAAGAATAATGAAAACACTATCATTATTGAAGAAATTCTCATGTAATACAGTTATCCGTTTAACTTTAGTAAAAGGTATTAACTTTATTGACCCAGAAGGATATGCAAAGATTATATTGGATGCGAGCCCAAAATACATAGAGGTGAAAAGCTTTATGTCTGTTGGGTTTGCTAGGCAACGCCTGCCATACTCTGCTATGCCATTACATAATGAAATAATAAAATTTGCAGAAGAAATAGAAAGAGCGATTAACTACAAAATCATAGACGAAAAAAGAGATAGCAGAGTTGTTTTATTAATAAAAAAATAGAAAATAAAAAATAGAAAACTCAAAATCTCATTGCTTTGTTTTTATTTCTTTCCCTTCTTCTTCGCCATTTTTATCACTTATAATAAAATTAATATCATAAGAAGTATTTAAAGTTTTTGGTTTAGAAAGTTTGTTGTCTCCAATACTTATGAGTTCTGGCAAACGACTTTTCTGCATCAAAAATATATTTCAGTAGCTGGTCCTCATCTTTTGGCAATTTTGCAAGAATCCTTGCAGCAGTTTCAACACCTATGCCTCTCCCAGCCTGGACCATTGCATATTTTTTGCCATATGTTATCATTAGTGATGCTGACCTTCGAAGGGTTTTGATGTATTTCTTCTCTTCTTTTGTTGGCTTCTTTAGTAATCTTAATGGGTCTTCTTTGGGCTTGTTGAAAATTCCCAATAACCTAGAATGACATTTTGGACACATTGGCTGGTCTTCCATATCCCTTACTTCTATGCTTATAGAATAATCACAACAATTAACACAAACCAATCTTAACCTAGTGCTCATTAGTCTCTTTTTGAAAGCCTCAAAAATTTCTCTTTCTGGTTTTTTTGGCTTTATTGCATCAAAAAATTGCCTTTTCAGACCATTTTCACCAAGCGGGCTTAATCCGTTTTCAATCACTATTTTTATCTTTCCGCTACTTATTTTATGTAGGATTTCTTTCGTGGTTTTAATATCCATCTTTTCAAGAAATATTGTTCTCATGGTTTCTTCATATAACGGTGTATCAAGGTACTGTGATATAATTTTACTTATTCTTATGTTCTCTAAGCTTGCATCTTTTGATATAACCCCAAATCTCTTGGCTATATACAAAAACTGCCACTTAAATAAGGAGCTTCTCTCCATGGCAACTTCTATTGTCTTTTCGATGTCTTCAGCATTGAGCAAAATCTTTTTTATATTTTCTGGGCTACTAAGCGTCTGGAGTATTATTCTATATGCATCTGTTTTAAGGTTGACCGATGCCCCTGTCTCCATTGTAAGCCTGGCCGCAAGATATTTTCCAATAGTATTATTAACTAATGTACCATAGCAAGAATGTAAGATAATGAAATCTCTGTAATTCTCTATTAAGATTGTTTCATGGTCAGGTATTATATGCCTTTTACTCTGCCTTCTAATTAAATTAATGATGCTCTTGGCACTATTTTCATCTATGGGATATTTATCCATCAGATAGTCAATATTTTTTATATTTTCGTATACCTCTCTTCTCATCTTTCCAACATCTTGCGCTACTAAAAAAGATACAGGTATTAATTCACCCTCCCAAGCAGGGATTGCTGATTCTATATCTTCTACTGGCTCTACCAAAACTTTGTTGCTTTCGATTTGGACAATCTTCCAAGCCCGGCCACTACATATAAACGTATTACCAAGTTCGCCGTGTTCAGCTACAAAGCCCTCATCCAAAAAACCGATAGCCTCATTGTTTATCATGTTTATAACTTTTATCTTCTTAACATCAGGTATCGATGAAAGGTTTTCATAATAATATTGCCAACTTTTTCTATTTCTCCTTAGTTCGCCGTTATCTGTAAGCCATATCAATCTTATATTCTTCAAAAATCCCAACAAATCTAAAAATTTTTCCTTTGATAAATTTCTATATGGATATGCATTTTTTATTATATTGAAAGCCTCATCGATTGAAATATTATATTTATCTAAACTCAGGCCAATTATCTGATTAGCCAAAATGTCAAGTGCTAAGTCGTGAATATTTATTTTTTCTATCTCTTTTTCCATGGCACGCCTCGCTATAACAGCTGACTCGAAAACATCCTCTTCATCACTTATTATTATACCTTTACTGGTCTCACCAACCCTATGTCCACTTCTTCCAACCCTCTGAATAAATCTACCTATGCGGCGTGGAGATAAGTATTGAATAACAAGGTCTATGCTTCCGATATCTATACCAAGCTCTAAGGAAGATGTAGCAATAAGGGCCCTAAGCATATCCTTCTTAAACATTTGTTCGCTCTTTATCCTCAAACTCTTAGATAATGATCCATGATGAACATCAATAGCAAATTCTTTGTCGAGTAATTTAAAACGGCTTGCTAGAACCTCTGCAGTCTCTCTTGTATTTGTGAATATTAATGTATTTTTGTGCCTGTCAACAAGCTCCTTTATTCTTAATAATCTAGCTTCTGTATCCTCGCTCATAAACTCTGCTAGTTTTCCTGGTTTTGTCTTCGGGAGCTCAACACTTATCTCATATTTTTTTGCAGTTTCTGCATTTACAATACTCACATTTCTTCCAATAAATTGAGCGACCTTTTTAGGCTCACCTATGGTAGCAGAAAGACCAATCCTCTGAAAATCACCAGCAATAACTTTAAGCCTTTCTAATAATATAGATAGCTGAACGCCCCTTTTATTCTCAACCAACTCGTGAACCTCATCAATCACCACATGTTTAACATTTCGTAGATGCTCTCTGATCTTTTTTCCCGGAAGGATTGCGGCCAGGGTTTCTGGTGTGGTTATTAATAAATGGCTTGGAAATTCGCGCTGTTCAGCCCTCTCTCTTTGAGTTGTGTCTCCGTGCCTCACACTTATATCTAAATCGAGTTTATCTGCCCACCAAAATAACCTTTCTAACAAGTCTCTGTTCAGAGCACGCATAGGAGTAATATAAAGAATTGCTATTGGTTTATTCCTATCATGATATATCTTGTCAAACAATGGCAGAATGCAGGCCTCAGTCTTTCCTATTCCAGTCGGAGCAATAATAAGCACACTTTTACCGCTCAATATCTCTGGTATGCCTAAACGTTGGGGTAGGGTTGGCTCCAAAAACCCCTTCTCTTTAATCAGTGATTGCATTTTATCGCTAAAAAGCTCGAATACCACTTCTATCACAACTCCTTGGCTATCCCAAGATAAGTGCCATCTAATAAATATACATGTATCTTATTTTTTTCGAGATTTTTTGCTATTGGTCCTAATAAATCATCCTGATTTATTATAGTTGCACCGCAAAGCTCATTAAAAGCAGGCATTATTATAATCTCTTTTCTATCAAGATAATGTAACCATACAGGCTCAAAATAGACTGCACCTAAATTATCTTTGATTCTTATAAATGGATGTGAATGACCAATAATCATCTTTTCGTTTTCCATTTTCATATGACCATGAGTCAAAAAATATTTTCCAATTTTAACATATTTCCTGACTTTTATGCCCTTTGGTATCATCTTTTCGATGTTGCCATCGTGGTTTCCCTTTATAATAGTTATTTTATTGAACTTTAATTTTGAGAAGAATTCTGGAATCTCACCAAATTCTTGCCCTGATACTCCTGGGATATTATGTTTAACGTCGCCAAGTATTATAAGTTCTTTGGTCTTTGTCATTCTTTTTAGCCTATTTATCCTATCTGACATAGGCTTTGCCTGAGAGGGAATAAAGATTCCTGACTTTTGAAACTCTTTTGTTATACCTAAGTGCAAATCAGATATTATAAGGAACCTGTCAATAATCATGGCGGCATAGTTTCTGATGAACATACTATGAATAAGAGAATAAAATTTAATAATATGTTGCCTTTCTTCAAATTATCAAATCTAGATGGAAAAGAGGTTAGAGTAAAGTGAAGCCAGAAGAATTTTGGGTAAAGAAGTGAAGATAATCTAGGCAGAATCAGAAAATGTAGTACAAGCGATAGGAATCCTTGAAAACACAAACTCTCTATACATCTACGTAAGAACTCCTACTAATCTCTTAGCTATTCCTCAAGCTATGGTATTAAAAGTGAAGATACCTTTGACTTCTTGTAAAGATGGTGAATAGAAAATGGAAGAAGAGATAAAACACCAAGTCCAGAATAGTACAGCAATCAGAGAGCATAAAGTTATCTTCAGTAATCCTGAGTAATATAAGCGATATCAAAGAATCTAAGAAAGGTTTGGTTGAGTTAGAAAAGATAAGGGCACATTCTCCAGAAAGGGGTATAAACAGTTATAAACCAAGAAATTCCTTAAATAAAAAGATCGATAAACAAGTAAACATAGGCATTACTAAGCTGGGTATAGATGTGGCGAGATATGCAAAATCAAGGATAGAAGCATTTTATAAAGAGCGATGAAATAATTAGTTTAATATATCAAGCCAGTAAACGAAGCGATTCAAACTACTTTCATCACTTTATATAACATCTTTTCTAATTTCATTAACTTTCTTTGATAGGAGGGGGTAGCAAGGTTTATGCTATCTTCTAGAGCTTCTCTTTGGATATCAGATATATGGCTATATAAATCAGTAATCATATCTAACCTTGCAAAAAATCGCTCTCTGTCAAACTCTTTCCCATATCCCAGATTAAGCAATATTTTATCTGAGATTGACTTAAATCCTTCCAATCTTTTATCCCTTTTAACTTCTTCTTCGTTTCTAGGATCGTCTGCTGATAAGCATTCTATGTAATATTCCTCTCCAAAAATTTTTCTAGCATCAGAACTTAACCTTGGAATATGCCAATAGCTTGAAACTGGATATACTTTATCTACAGGTTCTAGATGAGCAAGAAGAGAAAGCAACATCTTACAATAATAAAGGTTAGACAGTGTACTATAAGAAAATGGTTCTATCATAATTTTTTCTCTATCAACGCCTTTATTCAGTATATAAGAGGTAATTGGGTCTGCCTCATTTTCTCCACAAACTATGAGCTTATCTATTATAGAGTTGCCACATGCCCCAATTGCTATGTCAGCCCTTGCTTTTGTATGTAACTGTAAGCTTCCGTCTGGATTAATACCAGCGCCATGAACTATTCCTATTTTCATGATATTGTACAAAATCGTAAAAGATTTAAATAAATTTATCCTGCTTCTGGTCCATAATCACAGAGATATTATCCAAACAGAAAATTCAGGAACAGCTACTTGATATCCTGTAATAGAGGATTATTGTTCAACTAAATAAATCTTCTTTGTAAAGAAGAAGCAAAGATTAAACCAATAACTGATAATACAACTAATGCCAAAGTACTATGCCTCTCTTATGAAATTCCAAATTTCTTTTAATATTTCTTCCATTATTTACTAGGCATATATTTCTCTTAAATGACTTTATTGTACTTTGCCTCTTATCATAATAGAATATAAAAGGTCGTCTAATCAATTTCAGAATAGTTTGGTTTAATATCATCTATGCAAATACAATAAACCCTTTGTATCTCTCAGACTTGACATAACCCCGGTTAGAGAAAGTTCTCCTTAGCCAATTTTCAATCTCATCTACAGATAAACCATTTCTCTCCTTAATTCTTCATAGGTAAAAACTCTAGTAGAAGTTATTATCAGCTTTAAGCTTTCTCTTACTGAAGGAGAACATAGGTTAAACAACTTAACATTTATCTTCTTCCAATCCTTTAACAAAGAGTAAATATAACCATAAGTACTGGCTAAACAAGAGCTTCTAGTCAAATAACCTTTCTTATAAAGATGACAAAGATTATTTTGTACATATTTTCTTTTCAGTTCAGTATTAGCACTTAGTGAATTAGATATTTCAAGAGAACTCAAAGGACCTCTTTCTTTTAACAGCAAAATTATCCTCTTAGACAGATCAGACCTTACTCTTCTTAGAATATCTTTAACAGTAAGGCTGTTATGGAAGTTATTATGGGGTTGCCCGGATTTGAACCGGGGTCAGGAGCTCTTTTTCTTTATGACCCAAAGCTCCGATGCTAAACCAAACTACACCACAACCCCTAACTAAATATTTTGTGGGTATTTTTAAGTTTTACTTGAATTAAGAATTCTTAAGATTTCTCCTTTGGTTCTATGAAGTCTTCTAACTTTAATTTGAATTCCTCGTCGCTCTTTATTTCATTTCTGAGTTTTAGAACCTCTCTTGTAAGCAAATAAAAAATAAAGGCAACTGCCTTCTTTCCCTTATTATTGCATGGTATAACTAAATCTATAAACGAAGTTTGATTAAAGGTATTACATAAGGCGATTATCGGTACTCTTATTTTTATAGCCTCTTTTAATCCTTGTTTATCAATGAACGGGTCAAGCAACAAAACTACATCTGGTTCGAAAAAATTTTCATAGTTTGGATTTGTCAAAGAGCCTGGCATAAATCTTCCTATTATTGCTTTGGCATTAATAGAAGATGCAAACCTCTCAATTGGTCTTTTTATTTTTCTGCTTATGACCAAAACATTCTCTTTAGATGCTATCATGCGTGAGGCAGCTCTTATCCTCTCGTCTAATATACCCAAATTCAAAACTGTCAAGCCATTTGCCAATGTTCTGTAAATAAATCTCTCCATGTCTTTTGTCTTTGTCGGCATTCCTATATGTACACCATTTTCAAGGTATCTCTCTTTCTGAACTAGTAATTCATCTCCCACAAAATTCACCTTTATTAAAAGTTAGTGGCCTCATTTCAGGATTATTAATTTGCATCCAAAGCCTTATAAGCTCATTACATCTTGCTGTATCGATTCCTGCGACGCTAAATTTAGCCATATCCGAAAATAAGGCTAACCTCGCCTCGCTGGGGCAGCATGTCTTGGTTGAGCGATGACTCACAATAGGTACAATCCTATTCTTTCTTGAAAACTCTATTATATCCATGCATTCAGTTACAGTACCTGCCTGATTGGGTTTTATAATTACAGCGTTTATGAAGCTCGCTCTTTTTAACCTCTCTATTTGAGTTGAGATAATATCATCACCACATATTAAAGCCTTTGTCTTTTTTTCTAATTCTTTAAATCCAGAAAAATCGTTTTCCTCTAATGGGTCTTCTATATATACCAAATCATAATTCCTTGCTAATTCTATAACATAATCTATCTGTTCTTCTCTCGAAAGTTTCTTATCATGATACACATATTTGCCGTTTCTGAAGATAGAAGAGGCTGCAAAATCTATTCCTATCTTAGCATTATAATTACTGGCTATTTTGCTTACTATCTCTAATGCCTCTTCGTTTGTGATGTCTGAAAGCCAGGCGCACTCTGGGTTAAGTCCTCTAAGTATACCCTTTTTATTTAGTTCTGCACGCACAGAGTGCCATATCTCAACGCCTCTATCAACTGAATCAAATATATTTTTTTCTGTCGGAATTACCAAAAATTCCTGAATCTCTGGTTTATTGTGAAAAGAATGGGCACCACCACCTAGAACATTTATAAGGAGGTTTGGGAAGAACTTTATTTCATTAATCCTTTCTTGAAACTCTAATGAAAAAAAGGCTAAGGATAGAGATGTGGTTAATAGCGAACCCAAGGCATTGATATTCTTTTTCAATAAAGAATCGAATTCTCTTTGGGAAAAGTCTCCTATGAACGAATCCTTAATCCTGCTGAAATTCTTGATTGCCTCCTCTGGCATTATAACTCTGGCCTCATGATGACTCTTGCTTATTCCGCCTGAGCTACTTGCTGGAAAGCTCTTGTTTATTACAGCCTCTATAGTTTTCTCTCCAAAAGAGTTGAAAATTATCCTCAAATCGATATTATTAACTTTAGTCATGCTAACCTCTCTTAACAGTTATTGGTATTAGCCCCTTTTCAAATTCCAACTTTGCTATCTCGCCTGGATCAGACGAATTAGTCTTAATAAGCGGAGGTGCACCTGCAGCTATCTGCAGAGCCCTTGCTGAAATTATCCTAGCTTTCTCAAACCTTGTGAACGTCATATCATGTTATATAAGTTTTAAACTTTAATAACTTATTTATGATAGTTGCTGTCATACCTGCCTACAATGAAGAAAAAACTATCGCTGACGTTGTGAAAAAAACCAAGAGGTATGTAGATAAGGTTATAGTAATTAATGATGGTTCAGACGATAAAACCCTAGAACTGGCAAGAAACTCTGGAGCTTATGTTATTAATCATAAAAAAAATCTAGGTTTGGGTAAAAGTTTGAGGGATGGCTTTAAGCAAAGCATAAAAATGAATGCAGATATCATAATTACCCTCGATTCTGATGGACAACATGACCCAAATGATATACCGAAATTCATAAAGGCGATCAGAAATGGCTATGATTTTGTGCTTGGCAAGAGAAACCTATCTTCATATCCACTAATTAAGAAAATAGGCAACTTGTTTCTAAATTTTATGACAAACCTTATCTCTGGAACCACAATTAGCGATACAGAATCAGGATTCAGGGCATATACTAATCGTGCTTTAAAGAAGGTTTATCCATATCTGAAGGCAGATGGCTACGAGATTGCCTCTGAAATAATTTTTGCAGCAGGGTATTATAATCTAAAATATACAAATGTTGACATTTCTTCATATAAGTATGTCAAGGGCGTAACGATAAAGGACGGGATAAGAAACTTTGCATATATGCTACGAAGAAGAAAAAGGAATCTGATAGATTATATAAAAGACTTTAAGTATGTTGTAAGAAAATGGTTGTGCAGATATTGATAAGAAAAATATATTTTTGTGAATTGCTTCTCTATTTCTTGTTTCATGCCACTTTTAATATATTCACAACAAATTTTATAGGATGAAGGACAGGACACTACAAATCTTGGATTTGCTGACGAAAAAATATAAAATATGCCAAGGAGAAAGTAGAATTATAGGAGCAAATATAATAAGAGACCCATTCAAAACTCTTGTTATGGGTATTCTCTCTCAGAATACGAGCGACAGAAATTCAACAAAGGCTTATCTTAGTCTTCTTAAAAGGATTGGAGAGATTTCACCAAAAATTCTGGAGAAAACAAAAGAAAGTGAGATAAGAAGAGCGATTAAGCCAGGTGGGTTATATAACATAAAAGCAAAAAGGATTAAACAGCTAGCAAAAAATGTGCTCAAAGGGTTTGGTGGAGACTTAAGTATACTGCTAAATTATGAACCTAATAAATTAAGAGAAGAGCTTATGAAATTTGAAGGAGTAGGTAATAAAACAGCAGATATCTTTTTAGCTTATTCTAAAGGCTGTGGAGTTATACCAATAGATACAAATGTGGCAAGGGTTGTAAAAAGATTGGGGCTTGTTGAGAAAACTGCAAACTATAAAGAGATGCAAAAGGTATTACATAATCTCATACCATACAAAAAGAGAATAATAGCACATGAAATGTTCAAATTTTTGGGTCAAAATTTTTGTAAGGCAAAGAATAAGAGATGTGAAATCTGCCCAGTCAAAGGATTATGTTTTAAAAATTAATGGTATATAATTTATTATGGCATTTTTTAGGACAACTCTACTCTTGGGCTTACTTACAGGCATCCTGTTAGCAATAGGGTTTGCTTTTGCTGGAATCGAAGGTATGACGATTGCACTATTAATTGCTATTATAATCAACTTCTTTTCCTACTATTATTCAGACAAGATTGTCATAAGTATGTATCGTGCACGGCCAACTAAAGATGAAAAACTAAATAAGATCGTGAAGAAGCTGTCTGAAAATTCTGGTTTGCCCATGCCTAAAATATATATTGTAGATATGCGAATGCCAAACGCATTTGCCACAGGTAGAAACCCAAGACATGCAGCAGTTGTTGTGACGAGGGGATTAATAGAAAACTTGAACGAAGAGGAGATTGAGGGTGTTTTATCTCATGAACTAGCTCACATAAAAAATCATGATATCCTAGTTTCTACTATTGCAGCGGTTGTGGCAGGAGCTATCACCTACTTGGCAGACATGGCTTGGTGGAGCATGCTAGGAAATAATAGACAAAGGGGTAGAGGTGTGCTTCTTCTTCCTCTCCTTATTTTAGCTCCGATATCGGCAATGTTAATTCGAATGGCAATCTCAAGGGGTAGAGAATTTGGCGCTGATTATACCGGAGCATTAATATCTAAAAATCCGCTGGGCTTAGCTAGTGCTTTAGAAAAGATTTCTTCTTTTGCAGAACAAAACACAATAAGGGGGAATTCAGCAACAAGCCATCTTTGGATCGTAAATCCATTTAAGGACAGCTTTGCTAATCTATTTTCTACGCATCCGCCAACTAAGGAGAGAATTCGAAGACTAAGAGAGATGAAGATTTAGCACAGAGACACATTCTCATAGTGGAGGCGTGATTTAAAAACGCAAGGGTTATAATTTATGTCTTGCGAGATAAGTGACTAGAAGCTCTGCAAAGCATCAAGAATCATGTATATCAACCAAATTCTGCAAAACTTTAAAACTATTTGAAATATATAAATAGGTTAAAATGAACAAAATAACAAGCTTAATTTGCTCAATAATAGGCATAGTCTTGGGTTATGTATCATTCATCTTAACAAAAATTACTGGCATACCAGCATTAAATGTATTGTTGCTAATATTTGTTATCTTCTTGACAAAAAATATATTACAGAGATTGCTTCAAGAGAAAAGGTCATGGAATTGGTGGTTTTCTAATGGCCTTACATTGCTAATAATTCTGTGGTTGGGTTTTTGGACAATATTATTTAATCTATAGTCTTTTTGTTAGTCTTGGTATATGAATGATATTCGCGTTCTTGGACAATATTATTTAATCTATAGAAGCTGTTCTTATGATATAACAGAAAGATTACAGAGAGTTTACATCTTTGTATTTATAAGCTATTAAATATAGAAAATTTAACAAAGGTTGGGAGGTATTATGTTTATAAAACTCTTGGGAGGTGCATGTGAGGTCGGTAAATCAGGTATTCTTATTAATTCTAATTCAACAAATTTTATTCTGGATTACGGAGTCAAGATACAGCCAGAACCTCCTCAGTATCCTATTATCCCTAAGCGTGTTGATGGAATAATTCTGACACATAGTCACTTAGATCATAGTGGTGCTATACCTATTTTGCCTAATACCCCTGTTTATATGACAGGTGTTTCTTCAGAGCTTTTTGAACTTTTGATAAGAGATTTTATGAAGGTCGCAAAATATAGAGGATATCCAATTAAGTTTTCAAAAGACGATTTCAAACAGGTAATGAAAAATATAAGGATTGTAGACTATGAAAAGAGTTTCTTTATAAATAATATATATTGCAAACTATTTGATGCTGGACATATTCCTGGCTCAGCAAGTATTTTCATGAGAGCAGAGGGCAAAAATATTTTATATACAGGCGATATAAAACTGAAATCACAAAGACTTGTAAATGGTTGTATCCTGCCAAAAGAAGAGATAGATGTATTAATAATAGAAAGCACATATGGTGATAGAGACCACCCTGATAGATTAAAACAAGAGGAAAAATTCAAAAGCGAGATAGACGAAACTATAAATCAACATGGAGTTGTAATAGTACCCACATTTGCAGTCGGAAGGGCACAAGAGATATTGCTAATATTAAAAGACTATGTCAATTATATAGCATTAGATGGGATGACAAAGGATGCAAGCAAGATAATATTGAATAATAAAAAATATATAAAGAACTATGATGAATTAACTAGAATTTTTAGAAAAATTAAAAAGATAAAAAATAATAAAGAGAGGGCAAAGCTACTAAAAAAGCCGAACATAATAATCACAACTTCTGGAATGTTAAATGGTGGACCAGTTGTTTATTATATTAAAAAAATCTACAACAGAAAAGATGCAAAGATCTTGATGACTGGATTTCAGATTGATGGTACGCCAGGAAAAACTCTACTAGACACAGGTGTTTTCATGAATGAGGATATAAAACTTCCTGTAAGATGCCCTGTTAAAAGGTTCGATTTCTCATCTCATGCTGGAAGGAGCGAGTTATTTGATATTATCAAGAAGCTAAATCCGAGACAAGTGATATGCGTACATGGTGACAACTGCGATGATTTTGCAAAATATATTGAAAATGATTTGATGATCCCTGCCACTGCTCCAAGAAATGGAGATAAGATTGAAATATAGTTGGGGATTAATTTAAAAAATTTCTGTCATATAAATTGATAAATAGCTCAACTGGCTATGGGCCGGTAGAAAAGAAGATATGTATCTAAAAATCTTCTTCTTCGGTAAAGCTTAGCCTGGTTGGGCTTTGTTTTTAGACAAAGCTAACAGAAAGAGCGCCAAGTGATTGGCGCGTATGTCTTATAAGACAGCTAAGCAAACTGGAGGTCGTGAGTTCGAAAATATCTGACACAATCAAGTGTCTTTCGAATCTCTCACCCGGCCCAATGCCATAGAAACACATAAATAAGTGCACTTAGTTGCATATCTATAAAAAATTTTATAGTAAGGGTTTTAAAAGAATAAAAATGAAAATAGTAATAAAGATTGGGGGATCTTTGTCTATTGGAAAAAACGGTCCTAGATTTAAATACTTTAAAAAACTTTTGCCTATTTTGAAGAAAATAGACAAAGAACATCAATTAATCCTTGTAATAGGTGGCGGAAAACTTATAAGGAAATATTATGATGCAATAAAGAAATTTAATTTATCTAACGAAGAAATGGAATGGATAGCAATTGATATGCTAAGGGTTAATGTAAGATTTCTATCCTTTCTTATGAAGAAGAAGCCTATCTTCAGAATAGAAGAATTAAATGAAAAAAGCGAAGGAATTATTGGTGGTGTTTTTCCAGGAAGAAGTACTGATGCAAACGCTGCTTATGCGGCAAAGGCAATAAAGGCGGATTTGTTGATAAAACTAACAGATGTCGACGGAATTTATGATAAAGACCCTAAAAGGTTTAAGAATACAAAAAAGATTGATAACTTATCGTTTGATGAATTAAGAAATTATATTAATGATGAAGCGCCTGGCTCATATGGAATATTAGATAGATTGGCTATAGAAACAATAATCAAAAACAAAATCAAAACAATCATAATGAACGGAAAGAAGCCAGAAAATCTCCTAAAGGTTTTAAAAGGAGAAAAAATAGGAACATTAATATCTTAATTATGGGCTCGTGGTCTAGTGGCTATGACATCGCGTTCACGTCGCGAGGATCGCAGGTTCGAATCCTGCCGGGCCCATATACAAGTATTCTAAACCTTTAATCCTTAGTTTGAATATTAATAAATATGGAGGAAGGAACAGATTACAGATCTACTATTATTAGGCATAAGGATATAAAGAATCCAATTAAGGAAACCAGCCTCAGGCATGATAAGCAAAGAGAAGAGGCTAAGAAGGATCTAGGTTTAATGCCAAAGGAGTTTGAATCTCAGAAGTTGCCTTACGAAGACCTTGTAAGCTTTATCTATAGATCACTTGAAAGACATGGAAAGACACCCATCGACCTGACATATGACTTACTCAATGAGATGGCTAAAGAGCTTTATGAGGCTTCTCCTAATGTTGATCGAGAGGAAGCAAGAGACTTCCGATTGGATTTCAATGATAGAGATGTCCTCGGCCGACAGTTGAGAGATCTCCGATGCCGATACGGAGTAGGTCTAAGGGAGCTAGCGAGGTTTGCTGAGTATCATCCAAGCTACATCGAGGATGTAGAAATTCTGGGCAAAAGACGGCAGAGGTTTACCCCTGCTCTCAAAAGTCTATCTCGGTATCTTATAGGATTGAAGAAAGCGGTCGAGTCCAAAGCTAGTTCCTATCGATAATTTCTTCATTCCAACCCCTGTGACTTGACAGGGCTTTATGAGGAGAGACTCAGCCCTGTAAAAGAAAGGAGCAGAAGATACTCAATTTTCTCTCCTTATGTTACAAACCACTGGAGGCGAAGGCAGAGGTTTTAGCTCTACTCTAGATGGATATCCTTCTTTGAATAGCGCCTCCTTCTGCCTTTTGATGCTTGAGGGAATGGGCTATACAGATGTCATTGGGCGGCTAAGTAATACTATTATATGTTTCGTTCGCGGTTGTGAACGAGGTGCTGGATACATGCTAAGTAATACACTCACACCTTATTTACTTGCGATACGCTGTCCAGATATATCAGCTGCTGCGAAAGTACATTTCTCCTAATCCCGGAAACTGTGTACTGAGTGCTGTGCACACGCATACTGTGACTGCTGCATTGAAAGGCTATCTCAACATGTCCAGCGGAGGATTTATAGCCATAAAGAGAAAGAATAAAAAGCATAGAAAGTATATATATCATATGTTTGATAGAGATATAAGACAACTCAAACAGTATGGCAAGCTTCTTAAGGAAGAGAAAGAATTCGATATTCCTTCGGCTCTGAGGTTGTTGGATGACCTGCATACGAGAGGTTATTTTTCTTCAAAATATCTCAGTAGTACAGAGCGAGATATCGCGAAGCAGATTATTGCTAGGGCACTGAAAACGCTAAGAAATAACGTTCAAAAAATAATAGAGACTTCAGAAATCATAAGAGATAAACATGGCTTCCTTGAGTATTTTATGGACCTATCTAAAGTGCAGTTTAAATCAAGATACAGTGAGCTTTTCGGAGATAAACAAGAATTACCTTGATCTTACTATGAATTTTTTACAGATTCTTAGTATATTGACTGCCCTCTTTGGTTTATTGTTTCTTTGCTAGCCTCAAGTGAATGGTCTACTCCTAGAATATTCATGCAAAAATCGATTACAAGAGAAATCACAAAATAGAAGAAGTATAAAAACTAATAAAACTAAACGATATAGAGAAACAAATAAGATTCAGGTGATTAAAATTATTTTGCAAAAAACTGTTGCAATTGTCATAAAAAAGAATAATAAATTTTTACTGATAAAAAGGGCAAACAGACCAAATAAGAACTATTGGGCATTTCCTGGGGGTCATGTAGAGAAATCTGAGACAATCTATCAAGCAGCAGTTCGTGAGGCAAAAGAGGAGATAGGAACAGCTATTATTAACAAAAAAAGCATATATAATTTTGTTCATGATCCTATGGTCGGACACAGGCATAGATGCTATGTTTTTATTGGGACAATTGCTGGAAGGATTAAAGCAGGAAGTGAGACTAAAGATATAGGATGGTTTAGTTTGGAGCAAATGAAAGGCATGAACTTAACTGATTATACTATTCATATCTTGAATCACTTGGCATCTACTCAATACTCCCGCCAGACATAATTACATTTTTTGCACTTAAAGAACTGTGTTGGTGGTTCATCAGCAGATCTTGTTTGCTGCAAAAAGTAATATGCCTTTATATTCCCACATTTTGGGCACATCTTTTCAGTTGTTGGAAGATATACCTGATCTTTTTCTACACTCATGGTTTTTTCTATCTTTTTCTCTCTTATAATTTTCAGGTTTTTGATATTTCTTTTCTCCTTATGTCCACATTTAGTGCACTTTGCATATATATCTTTTCCCTTTTTTTCAGGTATCATTACTGAACCGCATTTTTTGCAAAATTCCATTTATCCACCTCACAAAAACCTTTATATTTAGGAAGAAAAGCTTTTAAAGCCTTTTTATTAGAGGTTCAAATGCTATTTAGCTTAAAAGAAAATCTTTACAATTGTTGTTTTTTTATTATTTATCTCATAGCTACTTTAAAATGTTGCATAATGTTCTTATCCCTTTTAAAGATTCAATTCTGTATTTTAATTATGTCAATGAAGGCTTCTGCAATAGCAAATGCAAACATAGCCCTTGTAAAATATTGGGGAAAACGTAATAATAAGTTAATATTGCCAATGAATGGAAGTATATCAATGACTTGTGATGGTTTGACTACCATTACGACAGTTGAATTTTCAGACAAATACAAAGAGGATGTTATTATAATAAACGATGAAGAATTCAAAAAAGATGAAAAGGATATACATGGTCATATTGACAGGATAAGAAAATTAGCTGGAATAAAAGAATTTGCCAAAGTGATTTCAGAAACTAATTTTCCTGTTGCAGCTGGTTTAGCAAGCAGTGCATCTGGATTTTCTGCTTTGACGCTTGCAGCAAGCGCAGCAGCTGGATTAAAATTATCACCAAAAGAATTATCAATATTAACAAGGCAGGGCTCTGGTTCTGCATGCCGTTCTATATTTGGTGGTTTTGTTGAGTGGTTTCGTGGCCAGAAAGAAGATGGAAGCGATAGCTATGCAGAACCGGTTGTTGATAAAAATTATTGGCCCGAGTTTAGAATGATTATAACAATCGTTGAGGCAGAGAAAAAGCCTGTCAGTAGCAGGGCAGGCATGGCTCAGACAGTTGCAACCTGCCCTTATTATAAAGGTTGGTTAGAAACGATAGATGATGATTTAAAAAATATCAGAGAGGGAATTAAACAAAGAGATTTTGAAAGGGTTGCAAGCACAGCTGAGTTTAATTGCCTAAAGATGCATGCATTAATGCTCACGACAAGGCCACCGATAATATATTGGACACCTGCAACAATGAGAATTATTCATGCGGTACACAAGATGAGAGAAGAAGGAATCAAAGCTTATTTTACAATAGATGCAGGGCCGAATGTAAAAGTAATGTGCCTACAAAAAAATGAAAAAGAAATAAGCAAAAGGTTAAGAGAAATAGAAGATATCACAAAAATAATAGTATGTAAACCAGGAGATGGCGCAAAATTGGTTGATAGACATTTGTTTTAGAAGGTTGATAAAATGACAACAGTATCTACTCCAGGAAAGGTTCATCTAATTGGTGAGCATGCCGTTGTTTATGGCGAACCTGCAATAATAGCTGCAATAGGGTTGAGGACATATATAAAAGTAAGGCCAAGCAAAAAGATTACATATATAGATAAGGAGTGGCCTGATATAAAGCACGTGTGGTCAGTTGATGAGGTTCTGAAGATTACTAATAATGCTTTAGATTTATGGAATATGTGTTATCAAAAAAAAGATTTTTCTGAATTATTCAAATTCATAAAAGAAAAAAAATACGAAGCCTACAGGGCATCTACTGTTGGGATTGTCATGAATAGCCTTGGAATAAGAAGCGGTTTTTCAATAGAAATTAATAGTAAAGTTCCTATAGGCTCTGGTTTGGGCTCTTCAGCATCCAGGGCAGTTGCAATAACAAAAGCTATTGCTGACTTGTTTAAGAAAAGGCTTTCTTTGGAGCAGATAAATAATATCGCTTACGAAATTGAAAAAATCATACATGGAACACCAAGTGGCGGAGACAATTCTGCATGTTGTTATGGTAAATTAATATGGTTTCAAAAATCACAACCAAAAAATATTATAAAGCCACTAAAAATACCATACAAACTAGAAAATTTTGTTCTTGTTTATACAAAACCGCCAGAAAAAACAACAGGAGAGCTTGTACAGCTAGTAAGGAACTTAGATGAAAATTATAGAAATGAAAGAATAAAAAGGATTGGAAGATTGGCTTATGAAATGAAGGGAGCCCTAATGAAAAAAAATCTTAAAAGAATGAAAGAAATCATAAATGAAAATCAAAGACTATTAGCAGAGCTCGGTGTTTCTTGTAGGGAGATAGACAAATTGTCAGAGGCTGTTAGAAATATAGGCGGTGCGGCAAAACTATGCGGTGCAGGTGGTGGCGGAGTGATGCTATGCTACCATGAAGATAAAGAAAAGCTAATAGAAATAATAAGAAAACTTGGATTTAAGCTATGGGAAACAGAACTAGGAGTTAAGGGTGTAAGAGTTGAAAATCTTATCTATAGATGATTTTATGCATTATAGTGCTCCTTGTAAATTGTTTATCTCAGGCGAGTGGTCTATTCTTGAGTTAGGTAACCAAGGCATGATCGCTGCTATTAATAAAAGAGTACATAGCATTATTGAGACTAATGATAAAGGCATAGTAATATCAATAGAAGACTTTAATATCAATAATCTAAAATGCAGGTTTGATGGTAGAAATCTTATATTTTATGAAGACGTTGAACCAATAAAAGATAAAATAAGTTTTATAAAGAAGTCAATAGAAGTAGCGCTTAGATTCCTGAAAGATAATAAAATAAAATTAAAGCCGTTCAAAATCTGCACATGGGGCGAGAAAACAAATATTAAAATCAATGGTAAATTAAAGAAGGTTGGTTTTGGAGGCAGTGCTGCTGCAACTGTTGCTGTTATTGGAAGCGTGCTTGCATTTCATGGATATGAGGCAAAAAGAGAGGAGATTTACAAGCTTGCAACCATTGCACATTATTTTGCACAAGGAAAGGTTGGCTCTGGGTTTGATGTTGCTGCCTCGACATATGGCGGCTTATTTGTTTATAAAAGATTTGACCCAGAGTGGCTAACAAAGAAAATTAAATCTAAAGAAAGCATAAAGAAGATTGTAAAAGAAAAATGGCCTGGTTTCTATTTTGAAAGATTAGAGATCCCGAGGGATTTAATTCTGCTTATTGGTTGGACAAGGGAATCTGCATCAACATCTGAAATGATAAAGCAGATGGAGGAGTTTAAGAGAAATAATCCAAATGTTTATAATAAATTAATAAAAAAGATTGCAAACATCGCAACAAATGCTATTGATGCATTCAAGAAAGGAGATAGAAAAGAATTTTTAGAGTTATTAAAAGAGAATGAAAAGGGACTGGCAGATTTGGGAAAGGCTGCTGGCATAAATATAGAAACGCCTGAATTGAAAAAGCTTTGCGAACTTGCAAATATGCAAGGAGCAGCAGGAAAACTTTCTGGTGCAGGAGGGGGTGATTGCGGGATAGCAATTTGCTTTAACAAAAATATAAAAGAAAAGGTAGAAAATGCATGGAAAAAGGGGGGAATTTATATCATAGATGCAGATATTGATAATATAGGACTAGAATCAAAATAATTATCCCTGAGCTTGATAAAAATTTTTGGTTAGAAGATTGCAAAATTAATGCCTTTAAATTATTTTTATCTTAAGTAATATCTATGACGATTTCTAAGAGAAAATCTGAGCATATAAAGATATGCTTAGAAAAGAAAGTAGAATTGGGTAGCACCCGCTTTAACGAAGTAAATTTTAAGGATATAGATCTTATCCATAGCGCACTGCCAGATGTAAATCTTAAGGATATAGATGTGTCATGCTCATTTTTGGGTAAGGAGCTTAAGGCACCACTCATTATTTCAGGTATGACAGGAGGAACGCATGAAGCAGAAAAGATAAATAAAAATCTTGCGAAAGCTGCACAAGAATGTGGCATCGCAATGGGCGTAGGATCCCAACGCGCAGCAATAGAAGATTCTTCCTTAGAAAAGACTTATCAAGTTAGAGAAGTTGCCCCCGACATACTTCTCATTGCAAATCTTGGTATAATTCAGTTTATCGAGGAATATACTATAAGAGAGGCTGAAAAGGCAATAGATATGATAGATGCAGATGCGCTCGCATTACATTTGAATCCATTACAAGAGATTTGTCAATCAGAAGAGGGTAATGTAAATTGGAAAAATTGCCTAAAAAAGATAGAAGAGATTTGCAGAATATTGGATAAACCTGTAATAGCAAAAGAGGTGGGCGCGGGCATAAGCAAAGAGATAGGCATTGCATTAGAGAAGGCAGGCGTATCAGCAATAGATATTTCTGGGTTAGGTGGAACGTCATGGTCATTGGTAGAAATGTACAGAAATCCTGATTCAATAAAATCACTTATTGATTGGGGAATTCCAACTGCAATAAGCTTAATCGAAGTTGTGAGCAATGTCAAAATACCAGTAATCGCATCTGGTGGTATAAGGAACGGAAAAGAGATTGCAAAATCTTTAGCCTTGGGTGCAGAGATCGTTGGAATAGCCCTACCTTTCTTAGAGCCTGCAACAAAAAATAGTGATAAGGTAAAGGAAAAAATAAATAGCTTGGTGAAAGAGCTAAAAGCAGTTATGTTTCTAGTTGGAGCAGAAAACCTAAAAGAGCTGAAAAGAAAGCCTATTGTAATTACAGGAAAAACAAAGGAGTGGCTGGAGGCAAGAGGAATCGATGTAAAGGCATTTGCCTTGAGATGATTTATCTTCTCATAACCCTCGTAATATATCCAGCGATTCTATTTCTATTTTTCTTGCTTTCACCTATGTTCAGCTCTTCTAATATCTTTTTGTTGGATACAAAATCATTCTTAAATTTTCTCTCTTTTATCAATTTATTGACAATATTCTTGATATCTTTTGTCCTTATCCTTCCCATCTTTCCATCTTTTAAATTTTTGGACTTATTTTAATTTTTATGAAAAGGGCACATATAGCAAAGTCGGTTATAGGTTATCTTGCATTTGATGATAATCAAAAACTATTATCCTATAAACTTTTTAAATTATCTCCAGAATATGTAGCGGAAATGATGAAAAAAGATTTTGACAGAGACTTTCTGGATGGTCTTAAAGACTATGTAATCGAAGAAGATGAGTTTGCAAAGGCGATAACAAGAAAAAATATCAGAAGGCTTGCAATAGACTTAGGCTTTGTAAAAAAAGAGGAGGACTTTAATAGATTTCTCTCAGAGCTAGGAATAATAATGAGCAAAGGGGAGATGAACATAGAAAAGGATAAGGTTGTTATTCAAGTATCCAATGCGTTGATGAATTTAAATAAGAGCCTGAATTCGATGATAGAGCACTTCAAAGAGATATATTGGCTCCATTATCCTGAGCTTAAAATGGAAAATGAAGAGATGATAAATAGTGTGAAAAAATATGGTACAAGAGAAAATTTTCCTGACTTTAAGAAGAGCTGTGGAATAATTTTTGATAAAAAAGATGAAAAAATAGTAAAGCAGTTTGCCGAGCAACTAGATGGATTAATAATGCTAAAAAAATTACTTGAAAGCTATATAGAAGACGTCATGAAAGAGATAGCACCAAACTTCTCATATCTTGTCGGTGAAAAGATTGCCTCGAGACTATTAGCGTTGGCTGGCTCTCTCGAAAAGCTGGCAAAAATGGCATCTTCAACCATACAATTGCTAGGAAGCGAGAAGGCGCTATTCAGACATCTCAGAAACAAAAAGGCAAAACCACCAAAATATGGAATCCTTTACGAATGCAGCTATGTAAAAAACGCACCAATTGAACATAAAGGAAAAATCGCTAGGATAGTTGCCTCCAAGTTGTCTGTAGCTGCTAAGATAGATTATTATTCAAAGAGGGACGAAAGAAAGAGGCTTAAGGAAGAGCTTGAAAAAGAGATAGAGAGGGTGATGCAATGAAAGAGATCTTTTGTGGGGTTTTTTTGTCTTCTAATGAAAAAGAAAAGAAACTATATACCATAAATTTAGTGCCTGGTGCTAGCGTATATGGCGAAGCCTTGATAGAGATAGAGAAAAAAGAGTACAGAGAATGGAATCCCACGAGAAGCAAGCTTGCCGCAGCAATTTTAAATAATCTGAGAGGTGTTCCAATAAAAGCAAGGGATAAGGTCCTTTATTTGGGCACATCCACTGGAACAACATGCTCTCATATCTCTGACATAATAGGTAGGCGTGGTATCATCTATGGAATAGAATACAGCCAAAGAGTTATATACCCTTTATTAGGATTGGCTGAAAAGAGAAAAAACATAGTGCCAATACTTGCAGATGCAAGAAAGCCTGAAAAATATTACTGGGTGGAAGAGGTTAATGTGCTCTATTGTGATATTGCCCAGCCAGATGAGGTAGATATAGCAATAAGAAATGCAAGCGCGTTTCTCAAGAACAGAGGATATATGATGATTGCAATCAAGGCTAGAAGTATTGATGTGACAAAAGAGCCGTCTCAGATATACAAGCAAGAGGCAGAAAAACTAAGAAACTCTAATTTTGAAATTATTGATATGGTAAATCTGGAGCCATATGAACAGAGCCATTGCATGGTTCTTGCCAGAAGGTAGCATCTTATTTAGCTCACCAAAAGCATTAGCGCATTTTTAAAATCTTCAAAATCCTCTTTTCTTATTGAACCACCAGCTGCTGACTCGTGGCCACCAACAGACGCATACTTAAAATCACTTGCAGCCTCTCTTAAAACCTTTTCGACATCAATTGTCCTGTCCTGATTTCTTGCAGAAAATTTTACATTATTTCTTATTACATCCCAAACCACAACTAGCTTTTTTGGATAAATCTCTGAAAGCTTCGTAGCTATGACTGATCTTAAGTTATATTTGGACTTGATCTCATAAAATATAACCCGTTTGCTATCATCAACACTGCTTTTAATATTTATCATCATTCTGTCTATCTCTTCTTGAACCTTTTCGTAGTAGTCAAGAAACTCCTTGTTTTTTTCTATCTCAGTTATTGTCTCTGCAGAATCCATAATCTTTACAACTCTTTCGCATGAGACGCGAGAGGCCTTCATAGCAGTTATAATATTGCTTATATGCCCGAAGATAGAATTAAAAATCGCGGAGCGAATATCATTTTCTTGAGAAAATAAATTTGGATACTCTTTTTTGATTTCTTTTATCAAATCCATAGAATCGTCTATGTTATAATCTCCGACTATTCCAACTGCTGCAATCCACAGATATTTTTTCATATCCAAAATCTTTGAGCATATCTTATATGTGAGATAAGATGCTGACTGATAGACTTTTCCTTTAAATAATGGATTATAATGAATGGTCCTTTTGGAATTTAGGTTATTTGAAATTTGGTGGTGGTCTATTATAAGAATCTCGCAGATATTCTCAAGTCTTTTTATTAATACTCTCTCTTGGTCAATGGCAAGATCCAAGAAGATTATCTTTGTCGGAATAGACATCCTTATCCTTTGTAATAGATTCTTCGTTGGTGGCATTGGCTGGCTTATTATAAAATCTGCGCTTTTGCCAATTTTATTTTTGAGAAATTTATTCATCAATGCACAGCTAGATATCCCATCACAATCATTGTGAAATATAATAATAATCTCGTCATCTGGCTTAATGTTCATCAAAAACGATATAGCTTCTTTCAACATCAAAAACCCTCTTAGCTTCTATGAGACAGAAAATTTTTAAGCTTGTGGTCGTGCACAGATAGTGATATTACTTTTTAGTGTTTAAATATAATTACAAGACAGATATCAAGCTATTATTTTTGAATGAAGCAAAGGCTTTTTGGGCTATTAAATTGCGTTTACATGAACACTGCAAGATAATTCCTGTTTTTTAAGCATAAGTTTAACAATATATTTATTTACAGAAATCTACTTAAATAGTTAAAATATATATTACTAAAAGGTGATTATAAATGAAAATAAATAATTTAAAACAAAATGCAGGTGACTTGATAAGGTGGCTCTGCGCTTGGTGTGGTTGGCACAGCAATGAACTGGTATGCTGGTGTAAAAGATTATGTACTAAATGAGGTTATTAGCGATATAGGAAAGGGTTTGACATATGCAATACAATACCCACTTTGCGCTTATGGTGTTGGAGAAGCCATAAATACCTACAAAGACTATAGAAATAGCAGAAAAGGCTCAGAAAGCATTCCAAAATACATTGGAAGATTAGCGAGAGAGTCACCGTTTGAATTAGCAGGCACAATAATGACCTTAGCACCTATTGCATCGCCAATTATTTCATCAGCTACGGGGAATGACTTTTTCAAGAGTATATTAATCCCAGCTTGTGTTTGCATTGCAGGACATACTATTAGATATTTAGGCAGGGCGATTAAAAACAAGGAAATAAGAGAAATGGAGAGAGAGCTTTATTCTGGCAAGTAATGAAGAAAATAATAAGCTAAACGAAGCTAATTGTGTTTAGCAGATTATAACTAAAATTTTTCATATTTTATTCATAGAAAATAGTTGACAAATTTGTTACCGAAAAGTATTTAAATGTTATTACTAAGTAAAAAATATGCCAAGAAGATTTAGAAGATATCTCAACAGATTAGAAAGGTTAAATCAGAGGATAAGAGAGATTGAGGCTGTACCAGAGGCTCAGCGAGACACTCAACAAAGACGAGAGTTAGAGGAGCTTAGAAATGAAAGGGATTATTTGAATGAAAATCTCTTGATTTCTAATTTTGGTTGGGAGAATTCTGCCTTAGATGTTGCTGAAAATGAAATAAGAAGATTAGAAAGAATTAAACAACGGACACCTGAACAAAACGAAGAATTGAATAAATTACGAAGAGGGAGAGACGATCTAATGTGCAAATTTACTATGACTAGAAGGGAATTTATTGGTTACATGACTGCTGGTATTCTTGGTCTGCTTGGCTTTGGCACACTAATAGGATATAAAATATGGGGAAAAAGAGGCATTAGCAATAGCCAAAAAATAGCTCCAAAGAAGCCTCCTCTAAATGCCAAAACATTAGATGATCTCGTTGGAAACTTCTATTCTCCAGAAGAGGTGCGTGTTAGCATAGGAGAAAATCCTTATGGAGAGAAAAGAAACATCTTACATGTGAAGGCAAGAGGTCCTAATGAAATATTAGATTTTTCTATCTTTGAAACAGACATAACAAAATTTAACCAATTAGCATACTATTTTGATTACATCTCTAAGGCTGAAGGCGCGTTTGAAATTCCAGACCCGCTTGAAAAAAATACAGGCTATCCAAGAGATTTTAGAAACGGAATACAATTCGGTGTCGAAAGATCAGCAGAGGATTTACCTGTATATAAAATCGCTGGTGATGACGTGCTATTTTATGTAATATTTAAAAGACCGTTAAAAGATTATTTAGGAAGATAGCCTCCTCTTCTAATGAAATCTTCTAAGCATGATTGGTTATCCTGGTCTTTGAAGCAACAAAGATTTACATCTAATTTGATTTCTTTTTCATCTATAATTCCTGTTATGTCGCTCCTGCATTCCAGTGGTTGACCGCTTTCACTAACTATGGTTGTGCTACATTCACCCTCCTTGCAGTTACCTTCTGCTTCTTGGCACCATTTGTCTGTGTCATTCGAGCTTTGCTTTTTCCATTCACAGTAATTTTGCGCACCTAGCTCTGGGGTCACAGTAGTGGCGTTCTCTGCTTCACAATCAATCCTGCAAATCTTATCCTCACAGCATTTCAGACTACCACAGCACCTCAACTCTTTGCAACTTTTGCTCTCTTTTGCGCATTTTGCAGTCATCATTATTGTTGGTCCCTTTGTTTGTGTAATTTCAAAGGTATATCTGCTTAATTCAGCTGTTATCAAATCGCTTCTACTTATTTGCTCAGGTTGTATATTGCTTGATGTAAATTGGCATATAACAGGCTGCTTATTGAATTCCTGCGGAGGTATTCGGAGCTCCTCAACAACATTGCATGCTACCACCTCTGCCTTTTCTGTTTTTTTGGTATCACATTCAAATCCTCTTCCACTGCAACTTATGTCTTGGCCAATAGAGCTTGGTAGGGTTATATTCAGCCTTGTACCTTCTGTCAAAATCACAAACTCTTTTTCTCCTATCCTTTTATTTACTACTGAGGCTGTCAAAACCTGAGTAGTTCCGTTGAAGAGTGGCTGCTCGCCTACGCTCAATGCAAGCATAGCTGGCGAGGCTTTTCCTGTTGCAACAACATTTCTAAAAAGCTCATACTTCTTTATTGGATCAGCCATCAATCGTTTTATTTCTTCCTCGTTCATAATCTCAACTATCAAAGAAGAGCTTGCAAAATAGTTATATCTAAGCGTTATATTGACCTCTGCTGTCTTTCCTGGTTCTTCCTCTTTAGCAAGGAATGGCCCAAACTGCTGAGCAATAGCCTCATTGGGCAATAGCTCAGCAAGGTTATAGTTATACTCTCCCTCACATTTATCCTTTATGCAAGTTAGGTTTAGGCTAACGTCTTCTGCTTTCATGCTTCCCTCGTTCTCAGCCCTAACCTGAATATAAAATTTCTGGTAAGACGGCACTTGGTCTGGAGATAGCACTATTGCCTTAATCTCAACACCCTTTGGCTGAGTCTGTTCTGCCTCTATTTTTACAGCCTTTTGTTGCTGTTCGTATATATATTGTTGTGGATTTGTCAGCATAAGCATCAAGTCATGAAACGAGAAAGCCAGGGTTCTGTATGCAATACGGAGTGGTGCTTTTATCTCATTGACATAGTGCTTCATATAGCCAGAATAAGGGCCAGTAAAGAGATACCCAAAAATAATGCAGAGTAAAGACAAAGTATATATAATGGGCGGTCCACCTGATTGATAAAACCCTATTAAGAAAAATATGGAGACTGCCCAACCAATTAAAAATGGTTTAGTGAACCCAGGCACTATGTCAAAAGATGCGAGAATCAGCATGATATCAATAGCTATAAGCATTCCTGCTATTATTGCTGCTCCAAGCATCTCTGCTTCTTTGGCTTTCGATGTCCTTCCCCAAAACCAAAATATGAAAGCCAGGATACACAAAACTATTAGTATTGGTGCCATGCTTCTCACTCAAACATCTCAAAAATTGATGCCCAAAACTGACCAAGGGTCATGAAAACCGTAATTATAACTGTTATGATGAGAACAACTATAGTAGGGCCTGTCACAGCATATCTTGCGAATATTGAGAAAAGTATCCATAACAAGATAACACCTGTAACAATAGGCGAAAAGATAAAATTTATTATGAAATCCCAGATATTGCCTATAAGCTCATAAAGTGATGCAAATGGTCCGCCAACTGGTCTATATATTTCCTTAACAAACCATCCCCTAGCTGATTGATATATCGTTCTATAATCGTGCTCTATCATATGGCTTGCTTCCGCGTCTGCAAAACTCTCCAATGATGTTCTTATCTCTTCTCTTCCTGAAGCTGAGTAAATATGAAATTTCTTGTAAGTCTCCTCTACAACGTTGGGGACTTCACCATGCAAAATCTCCTTCAACACAATCAAATCATCTTTCCATTCTCTACTAAATGCCTCAAGTTGAGCGCGTCTCCTTTCAAACTCTCTTTCAATTTCAAGTCTCTCTCGTTCTTTTATCTCTAATTCTTTATCTACAGAACGAAGGAGTTCGCCCAATCCCCTTTCCCCCGTCTCTATTCTATTTCTTAAATCGTCTCTTCTTTTTTCTAACCTTCTAACCTCTCTCACAATAGCATTTTTTGCCTCTACCCAGTCTTTTATCTTCAGTTTGTCTTCAATCTCTTTTATTTTCTTTATTTTGTAGTCTACTATCTCTTTGTTTTTACCTCTTGCTATTCCGTCAAGCCTTCTTTTAGCCCACACTACTGCTCTAAGAAGCCTTGTTTCCTCTGGTTCAAGTTTATGAATTGGCCACATTCTTTCTCTCCAGAGAAATTTAGCCCCTCTAGCAACTTCTTTCGCAGTTTTACTGCTTGACCTTCTTAATATTTCTCTAGCCCTTTCTATTAATTCATTTGCTTTTTTTGGGTCATTTTCTCTTCTAGCCTCTTCTAAAATTTCGTCTGCTTCTTCAGCTACTTTTTGTTCTTCTTTAGAACCAGAGAGCATTTTCGAATAAACAACCTCCTTCATTGAAGCAATTTCCTTTTGTGGTTCAGTAGGCTTCGTCTCGTCCTGAACAGAAGGTCCTGGCATGGATCCTGGTAATCCTGTCCTTCTTAAGTAATCAGCATATGCAGCTTTTCTTAATTTAGTTTTCTCTTCTTCTGGTATATTAGACCTTCTTATTCTCAACAAATCTTTCTGGAATGCAGACCATGTTTTACTAAGCTCACTGCCTTTAATAGCATTTTTACTAATTCTTTCTGCCATAACCTCTGCAAGAAGCTCTTTCGCATCCCATATATCCTTTTCTTTGGACTTATCTATCAGGTAATTTATTTCCTCTTCTGTTAATGTTGGATCCTCTCTTTTTAGTTCCTTTCTTAGTTTCTCTTCTTTATTAGCCATTAATATTTACTTCTATTAAGATGGAATAAAAAGATTAATTTCTTAACAAGATACAATTAAGAAAATAAAAAATCTATTCTCCCTTCAACTCAATTATTGCTTTGGCTAAGTCATTGTCCAGCTCTTTTAGCTTATTGACCACTGTCTCTCTGTCTTTTCCTGTTTGTTTCATAACTAATTTTACATCATCTTCTTTTGGTTCTGCCTTTTCTTTTGTCTCTTCTCCAGAAATCTGATAGACCCTTTTGCCCATTATATTAGCTATAATAACTTCTGGATTGCTTATCTTAATTTGATATCCTGGGCATCTTATTATAACTTCTTTTGCTTCCAATTCCTGAAGGTTCAGCCCCATCTTTTCCATCATACTTTCAATTTGCTTTTGATTCATCTCAACCACATATTTTCTTTCTTATTTTTTCAAGTTCGCCTCTCAGCTCCTCTTTTATTGGCAAACCAGATTCTATTGCTATTTCCTTGTCTTCTCCGTATCTTGGAATAACATGAACATGAGCGTGTGGAATAACTTGCCCTGCGTCTCTACCATTATTCATGCAAATATTAAATCCCTTTGCACCCATTTTGTTTGTAATCCTTTCAGCAACCAATTTCGTTATGTTAAAAAGACCATATACCTTTTCAGCTGGCATATCAAGCAGTGTGGGATAATGTTCTTTCGGGATTACAAGGCAATGCCCTCTTGACCTTGGATTTATATCCAAAAATGCTAAAAATTCCTCGCCTTCATAAACCTTTTGCGAGCCTATTTTGCCATTTACTATGTCACAGAACACACAAACCATAAGATATATCTATTTTTTAATTATAAAAGTTTTTGCGACAATTTCATTCATATGGCGAATGGGGGCAGATTCATTATCATGGCCATAATCTTAATATCAGTGCTTACGCTTTTAGTATTAACTATACTTAGCATAAATACATCTGATTATGAAGGTTATATACAACTAAGTGTTGAAGGTGTAGAGTATGCTGATGGTTCATCACTTATCCATCTAGGTAATGGGTGCTCAAAATTCATATTTTATACCACCAAAGAACAGGGAGAATCAATTGAGATTGGTATGAAAGGTATCAAGACAGCAAGACCAATGACCCATGACATCCTTATAGACATCTTGAACAACTTTGACATAAAGCCTGTGGATGTTAAGATAAACAATCTTTATAATGATACCTATTTTGCTGAGCTGACCTTGGGTAGCTATCAAAAAAAGAAAATAAACATAAGACCAAGTGATGGAATAGCTATTGCTGTGAGAGCCAAAATACCAATATATGTAAATAAAAGCTTGATTAAGGATGTGTGTGGTGGTTTATTTTAGTCGACTTATCAAGATTGCCTATTGCAAAGATTTTTATATCTCAGATATAAATATGTTTCATGGGAGCACCATATAAGAGGGTATACAAGCACACAGGACCAAGGGGTCATGAAAGATATGTGATTTGTGGGTTTTGTAATAAGCATGTTCCAAGATATAAAGCATTTAGTGTCTTTAGAGGGTTTCAAATCACTGATCCGTATCTGAGAAGGGAAGTTAAAACTATTAGCCTCAGAAAAAAGGTTTTTGTGTGTCCGCAATGCGCAAGGCATAGAGGCATCGTTCAAATAGGAAAGAGTAGAAAAAGTAGGATAAGACAACAGAAAGAAGGTGAGTAAATGCTCAAAAATATTAAAAAAATGCTTAAAAAAGAGGAGAAAATCGAAGAGCAAAGCAGAGCATATCAGATGATTAGAATTCTTAGACCAGAAGCAGCTAAAGAGAAAAAGAAGACAAAAGAGACGAAGTATCCTAGATTTAAAATTCTATCTACCAGGAAAATCTCAATTTCGAACATACCTCCGGTTCGATATCCGCTCATAGATCCATATGCCTTTGCTGTTATAAAAAAAGAGCCATTTGAAAATACATTAGTTTATAGGGTTGGAGAACCCATACTTAATAGAGAGGAGGAGGAAAAATTAACCAGACTTAAGCACGGTCTATTACAAACAATCAACATAAGTATGTC
Organism: Candidatus Aenigmatarchaeota archaeon; assembly: GCA_039091735.1. GTDB lineage: Archaea > Aenigmatarchaeota > Aenigmatarchaeia > GW2011-AR5 > JAHLMP01 > JAWCLB01. The sequence continues at coordinate 50,267 of JAWCLB010000001.1, forward strand.
TGCTGTGAGAGATGAAACAGGATTAATAGAATTTCTGGAGGAGAAGGTTCAAGATCTACTAAGCCAATACGGATTTTCTCTTACCTCTCAACAATACTTGAAAATTATGTATTATATTTATCGTGATTTCGTTGGCCTGAATGAAATAGAGCCATTAATGCATGATCCATTTATAGAGGATATAGGAGTAGATGGGGTTGGTATTCCTGTCTATATTGTACACCAAAAGTTTGGGTCATTGAAAACAAACATAATTTATAATGATATTGAAAGATTGAGAGAGTTTGTAGTAAAGCTTGCTGAAAGATGCGACAGATATATAAGCTACGCAGAACCGCTGTTGGATGGTACTTTGCCAGATGGAAGCAGAGTACAAGCCACGCTTACTGGTGACATAACTACGAAGGGGCCTACATTTTCTATAAGAAAATTTAGGGGAGAGCCTCTTTCTCCTGTTGATATGATAATGTTAAAGACTGCATCCTCTGAACTTATTGCATATTTGTGGTATACTATAGAAGCAAGACGCAACATACTAATATGTGGTGGGACATCTACTGGAAAAACCTCGTTTTTGAATGCTATATCGCTTTTCATCTCGCCTGAATCAAAGATTGTTTCCATAGAGGATACAAGAGAGCTTTCACTGCCTCACGAGCACTGGATTCCTGGTGTAGCTAGAACAGGTTTTGGTGGAACTAACGTGGGAGAAGTTACAATGTTTGATTTATTACGAGAAAGTTTTAGGCAAAATCCAGACTATCTGATTGTGGGCGAGATAAGAGGAAAAGAGGCTTATGTTATGTTTCAAGGTATGGCCTCTGGACACCCATCTTTCAGCACTATTCATGCTGCAAGTTTGGATGATGTAATTAAAAGGTTAGAATCGCCTCCAATAGAGCTTTCACCATCACTAATAGAGGCGCTCGATATTATAATCGTTATGATTCACGCTCGCGAAAAGGGTAAGAGCGCCAGAAGAATAAAAGAAGTGATGGAAATACAAAATATCGATAAAGCAACTGGAAGTGCAAACGCTGTTCGTGCATTTGCATGGATTCCATCTGAGGATAGAATTGAATACAAAGGGTATTCTTGGGTCTTAAATAAAATCTCGATTGATAAAGGGATACCTATTCGCGAAATCTATCGTGAGATAGACTGTAGAAAGAGGGTATTGGACTGGCTTGTGAATAAAAATATAAGATCTATAAAAAATGTCTCAAAATACATAGTTATGTATCAAAGGGATAAAGATCAATTATTAAAAATGATCAGAGAGGGTTAAGCAGCAAAGAGTTTGCCCGAAAAAGGATATATAACTGCATTTAGTTTTGGTCAAGCATATCCCATCATAAGCTTTTATAATTTAATACACATCTGCGTCTATTTCAAGAACAGCCTTTGTAAACAAGTTAAGTTTTTATATATTTAAATTAATACAGAAACAGAATCTAACAATAAAGTGCAAATGGTCTGCAAACTCCAAACCCATTATAAAATGCCGGAGTAGCTCAGTTGGTAGGCTTCAATAAAGAGTGCTACGCTCATGTGTGACATGAGCTCTGATATTATTAATATGAAGATATAGCTGAGAAACGTAGTGGTCGTGGGAGGTTATTCGGCTTTTTATAAAGCTGAAAACCCACGAATTCAAATCCCACCTCCGGCATTTTATCATATTCATTGACGGATTATAACTTGCATGCGATTAAAACTAGAATTGCTACTTCTCATAGACTGGTTAACTATAAAGGGATTGCAAATAACAACCAAAACTTTAGTGCCTCTGTCTACTGCTGCAATTGATTGACAAGCAAACTGTATGTCAAGACTTTATCAAAATGAAAAGATACGTTAAGTTATTAGTCAAACCAACATTACCTGTGCAAGCAATGCCTCTAATTGGATTTGTGGGTTGCAGCCTTCTGCCAATCTAAATTCACATTCACCTGTTAGCTCTAATATCTTTGCCTTTTTCTTTTCGTCTATCTCTAAATCAAAGATTTGGTTATGAATACCTGTAATTATGTCTTCACCGCTCAGTGCCTGCTCCCTCAGCAATGATATCAATATTTTTCTTGCATCTTCGAATTTTTGATTTAGTGCAAAGTTCAACATCTTTTTTATGTCTTCTGGGTTTGGATTAGAGACAACAGAATAGATAGCTTTGTCGTTAATTATTTTGCCAAGTGTAGATACTGTCTGTAAAGTATTTATTGCTTTTCTCATATCACCCTCGCTTATTCTATAAAGCGTAGAATAAGATTTTTCATCTATTTTGAGTTTCTCATTTTTTACGATTCTTTCAAGAAATTTTCTCATAGATTTTTCGTCAATTGGAGCAAATTTAAATATAGCTGTTCTGGATTGTATTGGTAAAATAATTTTTGAGATAAAATTACATGCAAGTATGAATCTTGTAATTTCTGAAAAGCGTTCCATTGTCCTTCTTAGTGCCTGTTGGGCATCCCTTGTTAGCGCATCGGCCTCATCAAGATATATGATTTTAAAATCTTTGTTCATGGGTACAGTTCTTGCGAAATCCTTGACCTTTGTTCTTATGGTATCTATCCCACGCTCGTCTGATGCATTAAGCTCTAAAAAATTTTGGTGCCATCTCTCACCAAAAAAACTCTTTGCAATTACTAATGCTGTTGTGGTCTTCCCAACACCAGCTGGACCTGAAAAAAGACAATGAGGTAGGGATCTATTTCTTACAAAAGACTCTAATCGCCTTATAATATTGTCTTGTCCAACAATTTCGTTGAATCTTTTTGGTCTATATTTTTCTGTCCAAATCTCTTCTGCCTCTATATATATCACCTCTATTACGCAACACCCTTTCTTTCTTTTGATTTTGGTCTTAGCTTCTTAGACCCACATTTTCTGCATTTTATCTTTCCTTCTGCAACCTTATATGGATCTGCTCTTATTTTTGCATTGCACTTCATACAAATAAAGACATTTTCAAATAAACGATGCACGACCGCGTCTGGTATCTTCTTTCTCACAGCAATCACTTAAATATTCTTGATACTTTTCCAGCCATTCTACTTCATCGCTTCTATATTTTTTTGATTTCAATATATTTAAAATCCTTTTTACAACCGCATCTGAGCTTTTGCCTGTCGTATCAATCTGTAATACCCTCTTGTTGTTTTGCAATGCCTCCCAATATATGATGCTAAGGATTTCTGCTGATACGTTTTCCCTTACCTTCTCTGAATTCCACCCCCTCCTTTTAAGTCTCTCTTCCAAATGCTTTGGATCTAGCCGCAATATAAATGCGAGGTCGCTAGGAATGAAATGCGCCAAATGTCCCTCAATTATAACATCTTGCTCGTTTATCAATTTTTGAACTCTTTTTTTCAATCTCTTTGGATCTACTATAAGTGTCTTTCTTTTGGCATCATAGCCACAATATAGTTTGTGTTTTTTTATGAATTGAGATAATCTTATTAATTTAATCCTCGTCTTTTTGCTCAGCATCTTTGCTATTTTTGTTTTACCGGTTCCTGGTGTCCCTGAGATTGTAATAATCATATACTTAAATATGATATAATTTAATTTTTATAGATATGAAAATAGAAACCTTTGCATTTATAATCTTTGTTTTGGTTTTATCTAGCCTATGTATAGGCCAAAGGAATTTGACAAAAATAGATGTAGATGGGCAAACTTACCAATTCAACACAAACCTTTATGATTCAATCAAAATATATGCTGATAATGAATCAAAAATAAAATCGTTGTTTGATGAATCTGAGAGGATTTGCATAACATTTGATAACTCAAGTCATGAAGACAATTCTCTGTTTGCAGTTATCGCATATAACATTGTATTCAGAGCCACGAGATACTACTCGATTCGAGGTATAGAAAAAGAGTTTAGTGTTTGCAATCAAGAACCGAAAATAGAACTCAGAGGACCTAATACAGGGGCAAAGGAAAATTCTGTATTGCTTATGAACAGGACTATAATTATTCAAGGCAAGACTTCGAAGGACTTAGAGAAGGCTGGAGATAAATTATCTCTTATCATTCTTGGAATAGATAAATTGCCACAAAGTTAGATAGATTTAATTCGCCTCTTAATAAATTTATAAACTTCGCAGATAAATACAGCTTATGCTAATAGATCTTATCTCAAGAAATATAATATCAGCAGAGCCAGAAGAAAAAATCTCAGTAGTTTTGGGAAAAATAAAAAAGTATAAAATCCATCAGCTTCCAGTAATCGAAAAAGGAAAATTTATTGGAATGATTTTCTTAAATGATATTGTAACAAAGAGTATGAATATTGAAACTACAAAAGTTAAAGCGATAATGAGAACTAATATCCCCACAATAGATATAAATTCTTCTTATTTAGATGCAGTTAAGACGATTATTGATAGTGGTGTGAGGGCTCTTCCTGTTTTTGATAAAGAAAGCATAGTAGGCATTATTGCTGAGACAGACCTTATTCAGCTTGTTAAGGAAAATCCTGCTATAAAAGATGTTATGACAACACCTATCTGTATAAGTAAAGATGATAAAATAGGACGAGTAAGATATCTTATGAGAGAAAAAAATATCTCAAGACTGCCTATAGTAGATAATGAAGGAAAGCTTGTTGGAGCTATTGACACGCTAGACTTGGCAAATATAATGAAACCAAAAGAAAAACAAACTAGGGCAAAAGAGAGCGTAAGCGAAAAATTAACAGATCATGAACTCTCAGTTGGGCTTATTCTACGCAAAACCTTCTCTGTCAATAAAGAAGCAAGGCTTCATGAAATCATACCTATACTAAAGGAATACGAAGAGGTTATTATAACAGATAATGAAAAGCCTGTTGGAATTATAACACCCAAAGATGTCATAGAATTACTTTTACCCAAAAAGGAGAAATACTACATTCAAATAGCTAATATTAGGGAGATAGATGCATCAATAAGACCAAAGATGTATGAGATTATTGAAAATTTTTTAGAGAAGGAAAGAAGATTTACTGAAATAGATTTTGTATTTTTATATGTTGACACATACAAAAAAAGAGGAAGAGTAAAATATTCATTAAGAGCAAGAGTTAGGACAAACTACGGGTTATTAATAGCAAAGACATCTGGATGGGATGTGCTTACGTGCATTTATGATATAGTCAAAAAGTTAGAAAGAGAAATAAGAAAAAAGACAAACAAGAGCCTAATGCATAGGAGAATGACAAAAATATAAGTAATGGTTTTTTATAAGAAATGAGTATGGAAAAGCGATTTTGGGAAATAGACTTCTTAAGAGGATTTGCAGTAGTCATGATGATTATCTATCATTTATTTTTTGATTTGAGCTACTTTGGGTATTTTAATATAAATTCTGCCTTTTGGTGGTGGCTTGCACATGTAATTGCAACTATTTTTATCTTCTTGGTTGGTATATCTTTATCTCTTAGTTTTTCCAGAACTAAGAAAATAAGAATGCCTACAAAAGAAATAAGAAAAAAATACCTTAGAAGGGGATTGAAGATATTCTCATTAGGGATGATAATTACCCTAATTACATGGATCTTTATGAGGAAGGGATTTGTGCTTTTTGGTGTCCTCCATCTTATTGGAGTTTCAATCATCCTTGCATATCCTTTCTTAAAGCTTCGTTTTCCAAATCTTATACTTGGTATCACTTTTATATCTCTTGGGCTATACATGAAGAATTTCACGTTTGATTTTCCTTGGCTTCTATGGGCTGGTTTTATGCCTCATCACTTTTATACAATTGACTACTTTCCGATTTTGCCTTGGTTTGGAGTAGTTTTAATAGGCTTGTTTTTTGGTAATTTATTGTATCCGAATTATCAAAGAATTGTTAATCTTCCTGAAGATGATTTTATTACCAAGAGATTTTTCTGTTTTCTTGGCAGAAATTCGTTGCCAATTTATCTTCTCCATCAGCCAATATTAATTACTATTTTATATTTTTTGATTGTTTAATTTTTTTGATTGCTTATAATATTTTTTAGATTTTTGATTTCTTCTCTAATCTGTTTTGTTGTATCCCTATTCCGGATAGTTACAGTATCATCTCTCATGGTCTGAGCATCTATAGTTATTCCCATCAAAGTCCCGATTTCGTCTGCCCTTGCATATCGCTTCCCTATAGAACCCTTATCATCGTAGAAGACATCAAATTCTGTCCTTAACATCTCATAAATACTCTTGGCCTTTTCTTGGAAACCATTCCTATTAACTAAAGGAAATATTCCCGCAACATAAGGGCTTATGATATTCGGAAACCTAAACCAATCCCAGCCCCTCTCTCTATCTTTTCTAAAGCAATAAAATAGAATCCCTGCGATTGTCCTTTCTATACCAAAGCTTGGCTCAACTACATGCGGTATTATTTTCTTTCCATCTTCTGTAGTAATTGTCATGTTTGTTCCGGAATTTTTCATATGATTTCTTAAGTCATAATCATTTCTGCATGCATTTCCAACAACCTCTTTCCAACCAAAATCAAATCTTATCTCCAAATCAAAATTTCCCGATGAATAGTGTGGGGTCTCTTCTGGAAGCATGTGTCTAAATCTTAAAGCACTCTCAGGTATTCCAAGCGACTTATAGAAATCAAATTCCTTTGCCAAGAAATATCCAATCCACTCATTTGGTAGAATCTTTTCATTCAGTGCGTCTTTGACCTTCATCTTCTTATGCTCTTCGTTATTTTTTTGTGCTTCTCTTGTCAAAAGGTTTATTTCTTTATTTTCAATCTCTCCTGTTGGACATTTTGGGTTTTCTGGATCAAAAAACATCTCTATTTCGCATTGATTGAATTCCCTTAACCTTATAATGAACTGTCTTGGTGAGATTTCATTTCTAAAAGCATGGCCTACTTGAGCTATGCCAAATGGCAAGCTAACTCTATATGTCTTGTATATCTTTTGAAAGGAGGTGAAAATATTTTGGGCTGTTTCTGGTCTAAGATAAGCGACATGCTTTCCCATGGGAGAAACCTCTGTCCTAAACATGAGATTAAAGATCTTTACATCAGAAAGCCTGCTACCACATTTTTTACATTTAATATTATTTTTTCTTATAATATCTGTTAATTCATCTGGTGTCTTACCTCCAAAAAACTTGCACGTAGATTCTATTAATTCATCTGCCTTAAAAACCGAATTGCATTTCTCGCAACGAGTTATTGGATCTGTAAAAAAGTCTAAATGCCCGGAAGCCTTTAAAACCGCTTCTGGGAGTATCGTACATCCGTCTATCTCAAAAACATTATATCCTGCCTTGACAAATGTTCTTCTCCAATAGTCAATGAGTTTTCTCTTTAGCAGAACGCCTATTGGACCATAATCAAAAAATCCAGACAATGTAGGATAAATTTCTGCTGTTGGATATATTATTCCTCTTTTGGCGCAAACCTTTTGGACCTCTTCAAAACTTACCATAGAATAAATTTAACTTTTTAAAATTTAAAAGAGCAAAAGAAACTTATGAAACTTTTAACAATCGTCTTCATTATCTTTTTTGTAAGCACATGCTTTGCATATGAATCTCAGGTTACAATGTATGTGCCTGCTGTTGAGAATGTAGATGGTAAACAAAGAGGAGTTCTGGCTGTATTGCATACTTCTATTAGACCAGGAAATGGTCATATCTTCGTAGATACTCTTCCCCTCACAGAAATAGATACACAGGCAGGAGCAAGAATGGCAAGAGAGGCAGTTGAATCAATATTAGATATAGACCTATATGAATATGACCTCTTTTTCGTTATTCGCTCAGATGCTCCTGTTGTAGGTGGGCCTTCAGCGAGCGGGGCAATGGCTGCTGGAATAGTTGCATCTCTTCTAAATTTAAGCATTGATACCTCTGTTGTAATGACTGGTACAATAAATACAGATGGGAGCATTGGTCATGTCAGTGGTTTGATAGAAAAGGCCCAAGCAGTAGCTGAACATAACGGAACAATATTTTTAATTCCTGAAGGTCAGAGAATTGTTTATACTCAGATAGGAGACCAGAGCTCTAAGATTGATCTAAAGGAATATGCAATGGAAAAATGGAATCTGAGTGTTATTGAGGTAAAGGACATAAAAGAAGCAATAAAATACATGACTGGCTATGAAATTAAATTTAAAGAAACAGAGCTCAAGGAAGATAAAAAAATCAAAGAAGTTATGAAGGGATTAGCAACTGACTTTATAAATGAGATTGAAAATAAGATTAATACAATCAAAAATAAAATAAAGGTAGCGAGGCTTAGCTACACAGATGAACAAGAATTCAACAAAAAACTAGAAGAGCAGGAAGAAAAATTTAAAGAAGCCAAAGACTTGTACAAAAACGAGAGTTATTATTCAGCCTCAAGTTATTGCTTTTCAATATCAATACAACTTACATCTTTAGAGAATATGCTCGAATTTATTGGGGGTGGGCAAAAAGAGAGATTATTAGAAAATATGTTAATGGATACAAACGAAAAAATAAAACAGATAACAGACAAAATAGAAGATTCCAAAAGCAGAATAGATAATGTAACTGATATAGAAATTATTTCTATTGCCGAAGAAAGGATAAGCGAATCCAAAAATTATCTAAAGGATGCCTGGAAAAATTTCTATAATGCAAAATACGTAGACTCTATTTATCATCTAAGCTATGCTTCTGAAAGAGCCAAAACAGCAGAAAGGTGGCTTTCATTAACAGCATCTTTCATTGGCCATAATTTGAGCTTTGATTTCTCAAAACTTGATGGTCTAACACAAGACAGAATTTCTGAAGCAACATCTCTTGTTGCTTATGCGCAAGTGCTTAATATTGATGCTACTACAGCAGATAAATTTTTGAAGAATGCTAAGGAGGATTATGAAAACAAATTATACTCTTCTGCGTTATTTAACGCCATTAGCTCAAAATCTGAGATAGACATTGCTATGATAAGAAAAAATTTGAATGAAAGCAAATTAAAAGAAAGTATATCAAAAGCAAAAAATGATGCGATTAGGAATATCAAAGAGGCATATGATTATGGGATAAATCCTATATTGGCGGTTAACTACTATGAATATGCCGAAAGTCTGAGTGATACTGATCCAATAGCCTCATTAACATATTTGATTTATGCCAAAAATTTTGCAAAGACATCTAAAAATCTGTTAAAAGTTTATAAGGGTGTAGAATTTGGCTTTAAAATAGAAAAAATCGAAATAACACCTACTAAGCATACTATATATGAGGAGAAAAACTACTATGTTATTTTTGGGTTCTTTTTTGTCGGTCTTGTTATAGGTTTTATAATTAGTCAAATATATAAGAAAAGGTACAAAAAGCAGAGAGAACATAAAGTCTTATAAACTTTTTCTGTGAATATATTTTTCTATGGAATTATACAATCCTCAAAAAATAGAAAAAAGAATTTTGGAATTTTGGGAAAAAGAAAAAATCTTTGATAAGGTTAGGGAAAAGAACAAAGGAAACAAAAGGTTCTCATTTTTAGACGGTCCTATTACAGCCAATAATCCGATGGGTGTCCACCATGCATGGGGAAGAACACTGAAAGATATGTTTCAAAGATTTAAAGCTATGCAAAACTATGACCAAAGATATCAGAATGGCTTTGATTGTCATGGTTTGTGGGTAGAGGTAGAGGTAGAAAAGGAGCTGAAGTTCAAATCAAAAAAGGATATAGAAAAATATGGTATAGAAAATTTCTCGAACAGATGTAAGGAAAGAGTAATAAAATTCTCAGAGAAACAAACCCAACAGTCAATAAAATTAGGGCAATGGATGGATTGGGAAAATTCTTATTATACTATGAGCGACAATAACATAGAAACAATCTGGCTCTTCTTGAAAAGATGCCACGAAAATGGGTGGCTATATGAAGGGACTAAAGTAATGCCTTGGTGCCCAAGATGTGGTACTTCTTTATCTCAGCACGAATTGTCAGATAGCTATAAGGAAATTACTCATCCAGGCTTGTTTATCAAGTGCCCTTTAAAGAATGGTAAATTTCTATTAATATGGACAACCACACCTTGGACGCTAAGCTCGAATGTTGCTGCAGCTGTACATCCTGATTTAGATTATCTTGAAGTCAAGATAGATAACAAGACATTCTATCTTACTGAAAAATCAGCAAAAGATGTTCTAAGTGATCAAAGCTACATTATTATAAGAAAATTAAAAGGCAAGGAGTTAATAGGCATGGAGTATGAATCACCTTATCAGGATCTTCCAGCACAAAAAGATATAAAGCACAAAGTCATTGGTTGGGATGCTGTAAGCGAAGAAGAAGGTACAGGAATAGTTCACATAGCTCCAGGGTGTGGCGAAGAGGATTATGAACTTGGTAAAAAAGAGGGCTTACCTATTATCTCTCCGCTTGATGAATTTGGAAATTTCATCCAAGGCTTTTCTTGGCTGAGTGATAAGAATGTAAAAGAGTCCAACAATTTAATAATCAACGACCTAAAGAATAGGGGAATCCTCTTCAAGGTCGAAGATTATATACATCGCTACCCTGTGTGCTGGAGGTGCGGAGAAGAGCTTGTTTTTAGGTTGGTCACAGAATGGTTCATTAGATCTAAAGAGATTAAACCTAAGATGATAAAAGAGGCAAAAAAAGTAAAGTGGTATCCTGCCTTTGGAGAAAAACTAATGTTAGATTGGCTTAAAAATATGCAGGATTGGTGCATCTCAAGAAAGAGATACTGGGGTTTACCTCTTCCTTTTTACAAATGCTCATGCGGAAATTTAGAGGTTGTTGGCTCGAAAAAAGAATTGGAGAATAAGGCTGTTTCTGGGATTGAGCAATTAAAAGAGCTTCATAGACCGTGGATAGATAATGTGAAGATTAAATGTTCAAAATGTGGAAAGATAATAGAAAGGGTCAAAGAGGTCGGTGACTGTTGGTTAGATGCCGGAATTGTGCCTTTTTCAACCCTTAATTACCTTTCGGATAAAGAATACTGGAAAAAATGGTTTCCTGCTGAACTCGTGTGCGAGATGAGAGAACAGATAAAATTGTGGTTTTATTCCATGCTATTTATGAGTGTTACCATAACTGGAAAAAGTCCATACAAGAATGTTGTGATATATGAAAAAATTCAGGATGAGAATGGCAGACCAATGCACAAAAGTTTGGGCAATGTAATATGGTTGGATGATGCACTAGAAAGGATGGGCGCCGACGTATTAAGATGGCTGTACCTAACACATAACCCAAAGGATAATTTAAATTTTGGTTACACAATAGCAGAGGAGGTAAAGAAAAAGCTGATTATTTTATTTAACCTTAATAATTACATTAAAACCTACTTAGAAGTTAATAATTTCAAGCCTAGTGTAATAAAAAAACAAAGCAATCTTGTTAAATGGTTAGGCTCTAGACTAGAGGCGGTCAAACAAAATGTTTATACATACCTAGAAAATTTTGATTTTTATCAGGCAGCAAATGAATTGGAAAATTTTTTTATTGAAGAATTCTCGAGGTGGTATATTCACATAATAAGAGAAAAGGTAAAAGAAGGGTATAGGGGAGGGGATAAGAAAATGATTTTATTCTCATTATACAAAACACAACTTACACTTTTGAAGATGTTGTCTCCTTTCATCCCGTTTATAACAGAAGAGATGTATCAAGATTTTTTTAGAAAATTTGAGAAAGTTGAGAGTATTCATCTTTGGTCATATCCAAAAATCAATAAAAAGGCAATAAATGAGGAATTAGAAAAAGAGATGAAAATTATTAAGGAGATTGTAGAAGTGGCAAATGCGATACGCAAAGAAAAAAATATAAGGCTGAAATGGCCTGTCGACAAAATTAAAATAGAAACAGAAAATGAAATAGTTAAAAAAGCGTGCAAAGATTTTTATGAAGAGCTTAAAATAATAGCAAATGTTAAGGACATTGAAATAGCTGAATGTAAACAAGGAAAAGAGTTTTCTAATGGAAGTGTTTGCCTTGGGACAGTATTAAAGGAAGATGCGCTTTTAAGGGAATTAATAAGGAATGTACAAGAGTATAGGAAAAAAATGGGTCTAAAAGTAGAAGATAAGATAATTCTTTATCTAAATAATAGAAAAGTGGAGAAATTCGCAAAAGAAATAAGAAATATGGTTGGTGCTAAAAAAATAGTCTTTGGGGATTTTGCTGACATAGCTGGCAAGGCTCAATTTGAAGATGAGATTATAGGATTTAAACTAAAAAAATTTGAATAGGTGTAAAATACTTTTACTTTTTGTTTTTATAAGAATTTTCAGAGGATAAAAAACCCTTTCTCTTTAACCATTCGGTTTGTGCCTTTGTATATTTCCAGATAACATCTCCCCTTTCATCGGATTGCACAATCCATGGGTCAATAATAACAACGTCGCCAACTGAAAGCCACAACTCTCTTCCTAGCCTTCCTGGTATTCTGCAAATCCTTACAAAGCCATCTTGACACTTAACCTTAACCCTCTTTCCTCCAAGTTTGGCTTCTACTGTTCCCAATATTTCTCTATTTTTTGGTATCCTTACTCTCTCTTCTATGGTTAACACCTCAATCTCTTATTGAATAATAGCACCTATAAATTTTTTTGCCACCCCCTTTTCCCAATAATTTATATGATTCTTTTATATTAAAGTTAAGTGACTTCAATTCCTTTATGATTTTTCTTGCTAAGCCTCTTTTCATAATAAATACATCATAGCCATTTTTTAATCTATCTATCTTCAAAATATCTCTTTTTTTAGGCAACATTCTAGAAATATCTTTTTTGGTTCTTACCTGCAAAACTGCTTCATAGTACATCCCAGAAAGTTTTCTGCATCTATCACACATTAGTTTTTTTATTTTTACAACTATTGTTTTCTTCTCTGTTTTGATTGTTTTGCTCGGATAGATATATCCCTTACATTCTATTGACGCACTGTATTTGTTTCCAATTCTTTTTAGTTCTATATTCTTTTCAATAATCCTATTTTCTGTTTTTATTCTATTTTTTATAATATCTTTAACGATCTCATCTAAATTTTTAAATCTCTTCCAATTATTCTTATCTAACCAAGAGTTGCATTTACAAACCTTCAACTCAAGATTCTCTATATCAAATAAACTTTTTTGTTTAAGCCAGCAGATCTCGCAAAAATCCTCGATCTTCGCTTCTTTGCCACAAATTATACAAATCCTTTTCATAACGAAAGTATAAACGCGAATCCTTATTAATTGATGGTATTAGCTTGTGGTTTACAATTAATATGCATACCACAAAATTAAACTAATTATATATGGCTCAAATTCTTGATTTCCAGAAACAAAGTAATTAACGCTTGTGTATCGATTAGGCCTTTCTTTTTTCTGACCCAGACTTTCGTATTCTAGATTATATTTTTTTCCAGCAGCCCACAACAAAAGAGATTTGAATAATTGGTTTATATCTGAGTGCATCTCATTATAATCTTTAAACCAGATTGCTCTTCCTTTACCGTATTTTGTAATCTGGTAATTTGCCTGAACAGATGAAAAATTATTTGTTGTTTTCAAAATTGTTTTTTCATTTGCCTCTATTTTATTTTTTTGCAGGTCATTGATATAGAATCTATAGCTTCTGTTTATTATCATAATATCAGCATATGTCCTTCCGTCATCAGAAAGGTTCGCATCTATATCAACTACCTTTATCCACCAACCATCTATCACAATAGTCTCGTTAATCTTATACTGCTCTTCATTTGTATCATATTTTACATATTCTTCTGTATCATTGTAACCTGTAATAAGGGTATGCTCTGTATCTTGAATCCAAAACTTGCCATTATTTGTTGTATCTATTCTTATTGGCATATCTACAAAATCTTCTGCAATCTTAAATGCATTTGGGTTTTGCCACTCATTAAATATATTAACAATTGAAGGATTTTCTGTGTCTTTCCATGATAAGTTAAACAACTCATCTGGCTGCATCTCATCCAAATCAGCTATCATTACTAATGCTTTATCCTCATCTAAAAATTCTTCTAACTTTTCTTTACTTAAGTTCTTGTAGCCAAAGAATAAAATCAAATCAATGGGTCTTTCTAATAGTGTTTCAATTCCTGAATTCTCATCAATACTGAATTCTATTTCTCTTCCCCTGAAAATTGTTTTTTTGTCCTCGGGTGTAAATATATGCAGCATTCTTCTGAGTCTATTCTTCTCTTCTTCTGTGCAATTACACCCAATTTTTATATGTGATTTTGGAATTCCACTAACCTCAACCTCAAAAATAGCGTTATTTGGTAGCATTTTAGTTAGGTAATCCTCTAAACCAATAACATTATTGCTCAGGATAAATTCTCTAAGATAGCCTGTCTCGTCAAGGGCGATTAGAGCATCTCTTGCCTGGGTCTCAAGACTTACTAAATCCCATTCAAAAGGCTCAATATATGTAGAAAAAAAATATGGTAGCAAGGCAAGCAAAACTAATGATACTATTACAACCTCTATTATCCTTATAAACCCCTTCATTTTTATTCACTCAAAAAACAACCACACTTACCTTTACGATATTGTTTTCAAGAACAGCAACCCTCTTGGTCCAAAATAATGGAGTAAAAAAAGATATAGAAGCGGGGCCACACCATGCGACCGGCTCTTCTTCTCCAGTTGTAAGATTTATTTTTGTAATATTGATTATAAGTGTGTATTCATGAGAAAGGCCAAGAAGATTTTTTATTCTAGTATAATTATCAGGACTACAAGAATCTATTGCCAAAACCTTTTCCCTGTTTAAAACATATGGTCGCTCTGCTAAACCAATCCTTTGAACATTATTTAAATTATTCCAATTGTTTGGGTATCCTTTATCTAAAATCAATAACTCAGATATCATAAATCCCTTGGACTTAATGATATTTTTTTCTGATTCAGCATGAAAAACTCGGTAATTACTAAATATCGAAAACGAAATGAACATTACCACAATTAAGAATATAACGATGCTTATGATAAACTCAATATTCGCCTGGGCTTTCAAATTACCACCTGTCATATAAAACCTATTGATGATGCAG
>JAWCLB010000010.1:0-11352 GCA_039091735.1 Candidatus Aenigmatarchaeota archaeon
AACGATGATGGCGATTTTAATGATGAGGGAGAGATTGCATATGCAAATCTATTAGTAGAAAAAACAGAGGAGAGATTTAAGATTGAGAATATTACATGCGATAAAACCAAGTGCAGCGTAGTAATATATAATACAGTAAAGGATTCAATAATAATTTTCATTAGGCTGATAAGCGAGCCTGGTGGCACAATCCACTATTCGTCTAATTTGGATGTAAAACCAGAGTCAACAGGCATGAAAGAGGCTATTCTCTCGACATTAGCACACTGCCGTCAAGGTACAAAACTCAAGATACTTGCAATTGCATATAAACAAAACGATTTAGAAAATCCATTAGATACATATAAGGCTGATGGGTTTATTTGTTGACTGAGTGATTAATATGATGAACAACAAAAAGATATATATTTTGCTTGCGAGCTTGCTAATATTAATCTTTCCTATTGGCTTTTCTGTTGAAATAGTTGGATGTAGCTCAGGGGCTGAGATATGGAAATGTGAGCAGAATAAATTATGCACGTGCGTTGTGTCAGGAGAGTGCACAGATGGGAACCTCTTGGTATACGAGGGCGGTATTTATAACATACTATGCCTGCCTTCAATAAATCCAGAAGATGGAATAGCAGCGATAAACCTTGACCTATGCGGTAATCCTACAGGAGAAATAAGGGTAAGAGCTAATTGTTTAGAGGGTCAGTCGCTTGAAAAAAGGGTTACTATATATGCGCCAGTTACAACTACTACTATAACAACAACCACCACAACAACTATTGCAATAGAGACTACAACAACACTCAAATATTGCTCAGAACAAGGAGAATCTTGTGAAAGATTAGATTGCTGTCGGGGATTAGAGTGCTGCGATGACATGATATGCAGGGAGGCCTGTCCAAGCAAAGGGATAAATATATGGCTTATCATTGTGCCTGTAATCGGAATACTTGCTGTTGTTATTGCCTTTGTTCTGCTTAGAAGAAGCTACGAATCTGAATAATATATTTAGAAGACTTTTGAAAGATTTACAAGTATTATAATCTGTATTTACTTTGCTACATCATCGGCCTTAAATTAGCATCTTAACCACGAACATATTTTTGCTTTGGGGATATTTATATTTCTCAGCTGTAGCTCAAGCTTTAGCATGGATTCTTCTGATAAAGAGATAAAGGTGTTTAATCCATTGAAGACATATTAAAAAGCTTTGGAGTTTCTAGATACGAACTGTTGTAGAATTAGCTCCAAAACGTTGCTTGATAATATAACTTCCTTTCGATAGGTGGTAGCAGTTCATTTCACCTCAATCCTGTGAGCTAGAGGATTGTACTTCATTATTATAGTCAAATCTCTTCCCTTCATGCTTATGTTCCAGTATATCTTATTCTCATTTCCGCAGTCATAACTTAATTTTTCTATATCTAGATAATTATTGGGCAGGAGATTGCAATAATTTTTGTTTTTGAGTATTCCTGTGACCTCTGCCTCATCTGTTTCAACATCCTTTATGAACAATTCATAACAAACGAAGCTCTCTCCTCCCTTTCCTTCATCTACCTTTTTCCAGCACTTTATAAGATAGTTTGCTATATCTTTTGCCTCTCCTTTCTCTAGCTTAATTCTTTCCATCTTAGGTCCAAGAGAGCATTCTGGTATGCTTGGTTTTAGAAAGCCCGGAAGAGGAAGTGCTAATGCCATATCATAGACTTTACAAAAGCCTCTTCCCATAAACTCTGGATATAACGCATTCAAAATCGTGAGCAGAATCACTACTGTGCCTATTGCTATAAGAGAATATGCAATAGTCGAAAAGGTTATTGCTTTCATATTAAATATTTTGTATTTTTGTTTATATTAATTTAAATTGGTAAAATATCACATGCTTAGCTTTAAGTATTATACCCTAGAAGAATAATTCTATAGGTTTTTTGTATCTATAAAAGGAATTATGATCATCAAATAACTAGGAATGCAGAAAGCGATTTACAACTAACTATGAGTTTTGCAAAATATCTAAAAATTATTTCTTAGAAGTCAGCTGCTTATAAGCCATGGTAAATGAAGACGCTGACCACGACACTATAAATAATGTTATAAAGAACATGAGTATGTATTCTATTTCTGAGGAGATTACAGAAGCAAGCACTGAAATAAAGTAAAATACAAGTGAAACTAATAAAACAATTAGTGTGAATGCAAAAATCTGCCACCAATTTCTTTTGGTTATGTTCCAGCTTGTTTCAAATGAGTTGAGTACTCGCTTATTGTGAATTATTATCGCATATTGATAAAACATTAGTTTTATCATCAGAAATATACCAGGAATTAAAAATAATATAAAGCCAGATATTATTAAGATATAATATAAAATAGAGCCTATGACAAGTTTAAGGTATTTCTTTGCTATAAAATCGGCAGTCTTATCCAACGAAACCTTTTTGCCTGGCTCAGATGCAATCTTGATTATCATACCTGTAAGAAACATCTCAATCAAACAAATAATAAGGAAGATAGTGACAAAGGGAATAAAATATGAGAGCATGTTTCCTTCTGTTATATCTTTCATGGGAAAGAAATTATTAATAAAATAAACAGAAGAAATGTTCATGAATGCGATAACTCCGGCAAGATAAAGTATTGCTGATTTTTTGCACAAGGTATCGTATCCATCCTCCAATGCTTTTATTATATTTAACCTCATAGTTAATTATTTATCTACAGGAGTATAAAAAGATTTAATGAAAAATATGTTCATAGCACTAATCGCTATTTTATTGTTAGTACCAACAGGCTTCGCTGGTTATATCTCAATCTCATTGACAACAGAGGATGTTTTAATAAACAATAACTCAGGAATTACAAAGATTAAGATGCAGAACCTTGGAAACGAAGCTGCGTTTAATGTTGTTTTGTCTATTTTATCTGAAGATTTTGAATCAGACACTATTTCAGTTGGAACTCTAAATCCAAATGATCCAAAGGAGCTTAATATCTCATTATCCCCAAAAGAAGGTTTGTTGCCTGGTAGCTATTCTGTTGGCATCTTGGTGCAATATGAGGATGCAAATGGCTATAGATTCTCTTCTGTGTCACCAAACCGAATAACATACAAAACGTACACGATTTCAGATGCATATGGATTAATAGAGAGCCTAAATCTCTCAGAAAAGGGTAGCCTGAGAATTAGGATAAGAAATGCTGGTGAGAAGGAACATAACATAAGAATCCGATTGTATACGCCAAATGAGCTTGTTGCAAGCGAGAAAGAGAAATATATTTTAATAAGACCAAAAGAAGATAAGGAAATAGCCTTTTCCATTTTCAATTATGGTGGCTTACTTGGAAGCAGCTATGTTGTTTTCGCTTCTTTGGATTATTGGAACGATTTGCATTATTCAGGCATTGCAAGAGGAATGATAAGTATTCAGAAAAAGGATTATTCATTTTTCTTTATAGGATTAGCTTTGGTTTTGTTGTCGATTTTTGTAATAATTAATATTAAATTTAAGAAGAGGTTAACTGATTCGCAATTATTGCAAGGAAAATCTAAAAATGATAAAGCTTCATTATATGATTAACATAAGGATAACTATAAATATGGTTAATCAAATATACTTAAAATATATTTTTTGCCGGGGTTTATTAAATGAATACAGACACAAAACTAGAAAATGGAATTAATATTATAGTATTAATTTCTATTTTTCTCTTCCTTTCCAGTTATTTTACTCCAGATCTTATCTTGTCAAAAACAATAACAACAGGTGGTGATACAGCATCACACTACTATCCTGCCTTGTACCTCAAAGAATACCTATTGCCAAACGGAAAAATTATTGGGTGGTGTCCTGGAAATTATGCAGGATTTCCCATTTTTCAGTTCTATTTTCCTCTTCCATTTCTTTTGATAGTCTTTCTGAGTTATGTTATTCCTCTTCAGATTGCATTTAAGCTCATTACAATTCTTGGAATATTTTTGTTGCCTGTAACAGCATTATTTTCAATGAAGATAATGGGATTTAAGTTTCCGCTGCCAGCTTTTGCAGCAATCTTCACTTTGGTTTTTCTTTTTCATCAAGGAAATTCTATGTGGGGAGGTAATATACCTAGCACGCTTGCAGGTGAGTTTTCCTTTTCAATAAGCTTGGCTTTAACTGTTTTGTTTTTTGGAACATTGTACAAGGGCATTGAGGAAAAGAAATATTTATTGACTAACTCATTCCTACTTTTTTTAATCATACTGACACATGTTTATACTTTTCTTCTCATCTGTGTTGTCTCAGTCTTCTTTCTCTTGTCAAAAACCAAGACAAAGCAGAGTTTCTACTATCTTTTCAAGATGTATCTTTTGGCATTTTTATTGTCAGCGTTTTGGTCTTTGCCACTTATTTTAAAATTGCCATTTACAACAGCGTATAATTTTGTCTGGGTCATAGAATCTATAAAAGTAGTTTTTCCAGACATATTCTTGCCATTTCTTGCTATATCAATTTTGGGTTTTCTTTTCTCTATAAAGGCAAAAGAGAAAAGAGTATGGTTTCTTTCATTTTCTATACTTGGTGCATTTATCTTGTATTTGATTGCATCAAAGATTGGTGTAGTAGACATAAGATTCTTTCCCTTTATCCAGCTTATGCCAATGTTTTTGGCTGCTTATGGCTTATGGTATTTGATAAAGAGGTTCAAAGGCAAGTGGATACTTGTTCTCGCAGTTCTTATATTAACTATATTGTGGGTAAATCATAATGTCACTTATATTCACGATTGGATTAAATGGAATTATGAGGGCTTTGAAAATAAGCACCTTTGGAGCACATTCTCTGATGTGAATGAATTCTTGAAGGGAAATGCATCTGATCCAAGGGTTGTTTATGAGCATTCTGATTTTCACAATTCAGCAGGGACTATAAGGGCATTCGAGTCTTTGCCGCTTTTTTCTGGAAGGTCAACGCTAGAGGGTCTGTACATGCAGTCAACTGTTTCATCTCCATTTGTCTTTTATATTCAATCAGAAATTTCAAAGCAGATATCTTGCCCGTTGCCAGGTTATTCCTGCTCACCCTTTAATCTGGCAAGGGGGATAGAGCACCTGAAAATGTTTAATGTAAAGCACATAATAGCAATATCTGATAAGCTTAAGCAGGCGCTGAGAGAAAGCGATGAGGTAACACTAGTAAAGACAATCGAGCCATATGAGATATGGGAGATAAGAGATGCACCGAGCAACTATGTTAAGGTTCTTGATTACGAGCCCATATTGGTCAAAACAAGGAATTGGAAGAATCTTTCATATGAGTGGTTTAAGATATATGGAGACGATGGACCTTATCTTGTTTTTGAAAATAAAATTAGCGATAGAGAGAGAAGGTTATTTAAGGTTATAGAAGACAAGCCGAATCTTAACAATTTACAAAAGATTGGGATACGCGATAATTGCTCTGTTAGTGAGGAGTTTGGTATTGAAGAAATAAGGATAAAAACAAACTGCATAGGAAAGCCGCATCTTATCAAAGTTTCATACTATCCAAACTGGGCAGTGGAAGGCGCTGACAAGATCTATCTGGTTTCGCCATCATTTATGCTAATATTTCCTAACCAAGAAAACGTGAGAATATATTATAAGGCAGTATGGTACGACACTCTGGGAAATATACTTTCAATTATTGGTTTTCTTATTCTTTTTTATTTTTGTTTTAGAAGTCTCACTCTAAACCAGAAAATTACAAGGCTCTTAAAGCGATAGAATATCTCGTGAATGAGGTTAAACTTGCTTTTTCTTTTGTCAAGACAGTTAGTGGGAATCTCAATAATTTTTAAACCATCTTTTTTAATCATATATGCTAATGAAACCACATATGACGAGCCATTGTCTATAAAATTTATATATCTAAGGATGCGATTCCTCTTGTATCCCTTAGCGCCGATAGAGTAATCCATAAATGTAATTTTCAACAAACTTCTTACTAAGAAAATGAATGAGTTGCTTATAAATCTTCTGAGAAATGAGCGCTGTTGCTTTCCAACATTCTTTGACCCTATTATCATTGAGTAATTCGAATTTAATAATTTTAGGCAGTTCGGAATAAAGTCAAGTTCTGTCGACAAATCCATATCCATGGATATAAGATTATTATACAGTGCATGTGTAATTGCGTGCCTAAATGCAAGTCCAACACCTCTTTTATCCAAGTGGAAAAATCTTACCTTTTTTGAATATTTCTTTTCTAATCTTTTTCCTTTATCTACTGTCTTATCTGTAGAACCATTGCTTACTATTATAATTTCGTAATTCTCCTTTAATTTATTCAGAAACCTAATCAGTTTTATTGTATTCTTTTCTATTATTTTTTCTTCATTGAATACTGGTATGATGACTGAGAAGGGCATAAGTATTTTAAGTATGTGCATGTAATTATTAAAATATGAGATTTGAGGAATACAAAATTTCTGTATGCGGCTGTCCTATTCTTAATCTTTTATCATTCTTGATTCATTCAAGCTTAGTAACTGATTCATGAAGTGAATACCATGAAGAAGAACAACCATAAAAAAACAGCAATGAAGATATTGCCAGCTATAACACTCTTTCTCTTTGCTTTACTTGTGCGCTTGTATCTCTTTCAGGGCTTTGTGCTTGGTGACGATGCTCAAGAGTTTCATGCAGCTAAATATATTTTATATAATGGCCCTGACCTTAATGATCCATTGCATGTGCGTTTTGGTGTTTGGATTTTTAATGTACTTTCTTTTAGGCTTTTTGGCATATCAGAATTCTCCTTTTTCTTGCCAACACTAATAATCTCATCTACCTTTGGCGTTATAGGATACAGCCTTCTCTGTATTTGGAAGTATCCAAAGAAGCACGCTTTTTTGGCAGGGCTTTTTATTGCCTCTGCACCATTTGAAATATTAATAGGCACACTCCGTGCAAATGATCTCATCTTTTCATGGTTTTTAGCACTTGCTTTATTCTCTTTTTTTGTTTTTAGTAAAAAACCTGTTATTCAGGGCGTGCTAATAGGATTATTCTTATGGCTTGCATTTTACGTAAAATTGTGGGCAGTCTATTTGTTTCCATTTTTTGGCATTTATTATTTGAACCAGATAATCAAATATAATAAGCGGCAAGGCTTTGCTAGTTTTTCTCTTTCAACAATATTTTTTCATAGCATAACAAGTATTATCTGGAAAATCAAATTGGGCACTCTCTTCCCTTTTTTATACAAATATTCTGCAACATATCCTGTGCCTTCAGAGCAGATACCATTTTTATTTCAGATATATCCAAAGATGATACTCTTTGGCTCTGAATTCGGCACAACCCTTTTTGGCATTATACCATATTTATTGTTCATGCTCTTGGCAGTTAAATTGATTTTATCCAGGAAGAATCTTATCAAATTTGACAAAATAGATATATTCTTGCTTGCATATTATGGGTCTTTTTTTGTTTTAATCAATTTTTTTCCTGATACATTCAAGTTTGACCAATACTATTCTGTTCCAAGAATTTTTCGTTATCTAACACCATTATCATTTCCAATGCTTTTGCATATAGCAAAAACGATTCTTGATTTTAGCAAGATCAATTTAAAGACCCTCATGGTTAAAAAATACCTTTTTGTAATAATCTTTGCTCTTTTAATATTAGCAAATATTTACCAAGCGGGTGAGGCAACGAGGCCTGGCCGATTATATCGTGAAACCCTTTTTTCTATTATCAATGACATAGAGAATTATTCACCGCCAGCGCTATTGACAGAGTTTTGGTTAGGATTTTTCATGAGAGAACTGTATTTAAAAGATAGGGGAATAAATGTGGTTCCAATCTATAACATCAACGATGCCAGAGACTATGAGATATGGCTTAAGGAAAATCAATATCATTTGCTGGAAGGAACAATGCTGATTACAGGTCTTGGCAGTTACACTCACTATGGTTGCCATAGCTGTGGTTTTCGTCTTAGATTATTTAGAAATAGTTTAGACGCAAATTGGAAACTTTTCAAAGATTATGGTGTATTAAGTTATCTTTCGTCGCAAGAGCATGTTAGGCTTTGGTATTGGTCCCAAAGAGGCGAGAATTAAATATACTAAAAAATGATGTAAATGCCTTTTATATCATTCGTAATTCCTGTATGTAATGAGGAAGAGACTATAGAGAATTCTGTCAGGACAATAAAAAAATTTTTGGATAAATCGGGATATAGCTATGAAATTATCATTGCCAATGATGGTTCAACTGACAAAACAACCGAGATTGCCTCGAGATTAGCTTTATCATGCAATAAAGTCAGACATTTATATTCAAAAAAGAGACTTGGAAAGGGAGGCGGAATAAAAAATGCATTTGCCAAATCAAAAGGCAGGATTTTAATTTTTGAGGATGTTGACCTATCTGCAGGTGTTTCATATATTCTAGACTTTATAAAAGAAATAAAGGGCGGTGCAGATATCTGCATAGGTTCAAGATTATTACCTAACTCAAAAACCAAGCGGACTATAATGAGAAAAATTTTTTCATTGTGCTATAATTTATTGATTAGAATCTTATTTGATACAAGGATTACTGATTTTCAGTGTGGACTCAAGGCATTTAGAAGAAAATGCTTATCCACAATTATGGAAACTAAAGATAATGGATTCTTCTTTGATACTGAGCTGATGCTCAGGTCTGAGAAAAAGGGTCTGAAAATAGTACAGATACCTATCACATGGGAAGAAAAAAGAAAAGCAAAATTAAATATTGTGAAGACTTCAATACAAATGCTCTACAATCTGATTAAGCTGAGAATTTTAGGTGTTTGAATTAATCTTATTTTTTTACCTTTCTCAAATAATTCAAAAATAGTTTTATCTGTTTTCCTAATAGTTTGAGTTCTCCTCTTTTCAGTCTTGAAAATATATAATGTGGTCTTAAATAAAACGACAAAAAAGCGCTGTTTACAACTTTTTTTAACTCTTTTTCGTCCATATAAGACGAAGGAAACATTTCATCGCCTATTTCATTCTTGATCATCTCATAGAATTCTGTTCCGGGGTAAGGAGTGGCTATATGAAAAGAGGCATATGTTGGATCCAACTCTTTAGCAAGTTTTATTGTCATTTTCATATCTTTCTTTGTTTCTCTGGGGAGTCCGAACATAAAGAAACAGACAGATTTTATGTCAGCCTCTTTTATTAACTTCATGCCGCGTTTTATTTTGGCTATTGTTATATTCTTCTTTATTGTTTTCATTATTCTTGGAGAACCTGTCTCAACACCAAGATGTATTATCTCGCAACCAGCCTCTCTCATTTTTTCAAGCATTTTTCTATTTATAGTATCAAATCTAGTTTGACAAGTCCATCTGAAATTATATTTATTCTTTATGAGAAAATCACATAGTTTTTCAACTAGGTTTTGGTTTAGGGTAAATTCTAAATCTATGAAGTAAGCTGTTTTCACATTGAATTCTTCAATTCCGTATTTTACTTCTTTTATTAGATTTTCTGGAGATTTTTTTCTATAGCCTTTTCCATACATAACTTTAAGACAATATATGCAAGAGAATGGACAACCTCTTGAACCTTCAAAAAGGGTGAAATTATCTCCTAATATTTCATAAAAATATTTCTCCATAGGCAACAAATGGAATGCTGGCAAAGGCAGGACATCCAAATCTAGCAATTCACGGCCTTGGTTTATTATTAACTTATTGGCTTTTTTGTATGCTATTCCCTTAATTTTTGAGAATGCTTTGTCATTGCATATCTCTAAAATAGTCAATTCAGGCTCGCCCATTATAATAGCTTTTGCTTGTGTGAGTTCTAATATTTCTTTTGGTCTTATTGTTCCGTGTGAACCCATAACATAAAAGTTTGGATTGGATTCTCTAATGGCTTTTGATAATTTCAGAAAGGGTTTGATATCGAGATGAGGACACTGCCATCTGTCTATAGTAGAGGTTGTCATGAAAACTTTGTCAAAAGAATCAAACACTTTGCTTTTAAGCTTAATCGGATTGGCATTCATATCAAGAATCTTGACATCGAAACCATTTTTTTCAAGGATTGAGGCGCAATAGGCCAAAGAGAGCGGCGGCCATATCCTATTATATATAGGAGAATTACTACCCCCTATATATGGATTGATTAATAAGATTTTCTTTTCCATAGATCAGATATCATTTGCAATTATTTATTTTTATAAGATGCTTCTCAAGAAGATGTATTATATTTGTAATTACTCTGTAATGGTAGATAATAATTTAAAGCTTTTTTCTTAATTTATTAGCAAGTGATGAAATGAAGGGAAATATGTTAATCAAGGCTATGCCTGTAGTCTTCATATTCTTAATTCAGATAGGCTTTGCAACAACTATTGGCTTTTACCCTATAGCAGGGGTGGATACTAGCAATTTTACTTCTTATATCTTAACCTCTTCTGATATAAATAAACTAATTGTTAGTGATGATTCTTATTATCAATCTAAGCAAAGGTGGTATCAACACAATTTTAATGATAGCTTATACATAGAGATGCAATTTTCTCCTAATGTTCCTCAAGGCGTTATAATAAAGAGTGCCAAATTATATTTTGAGTGGCATCAAAGCGACTGTCATAATATTCTGGGAGCTAGACTAAAGATATGGAACGGAACATGGCAGATTATCGATTTAAATACAACAAATACCTCAATGGATAAGATGGAGATAATAGATTTGATAAATATTCTGAATACCCCTGAAAAGGTAAATAGCTTCAAGCTCCAATTTCAGGCTCATGATTATGGTGGCGGGGGCTATAGTTTTCACGACCTTGTTAAATTAGAAGTAGAATATTATAATTGTGGCGAATTAAACGAAACGGATTGCAATTTATATTCAGATAAGTGCGAGTGGTGCCCCGAGTGTAGCGGAAGACAAGTAAATCAGTGGCACGAAGGAAGATGTATTAATAAGGGATCGGGGTGTGGCTATCACTGTGAACTTGGGTATTGTAATGCGGAGTGTGAGGTTAATTGTAATTGCTCAAATTACTGTAGTGGAGAAATAAGATACTTTAATGGTGCTTGCACCCAAGATTGTGTTTGTATATACTCATCTGAAAATTGCAATGATTATGATGGCTGGTATAATACTAGTGAAAAGAGATGGGTCGATATAGACCAATGCAAAGAAAAAGAGCAGAGAAAAGAGGAATATAGAGATTATTCTTGTAGCCCTTCTGGGTGTATATTTAACATAACTGAAACAAGATGGATAGATACAAGCAATACAAGAAACAAGCCAGATGGCACTGCTTGTGATGATGGTTTGTATTGCACTGTGAATGATGCCTGCACATCAGGCACTTGTGGTGGTGTTGCAAGGGAT
>JAWCLB010000011.1:0-10683 GCA_039091735.1 Candidatus Aenigmatarchaeota archaeon
AGCAGGGATAAAGAAGAATATCACACACGTACACTGAGGCACAGCTTTGCGACCCATCTATTAGAGTCTGGCGCTGAGATTTGATACATCCAACAATTGCTAGATCATAAAGACCCAAAAGTGACACAAATCTACACCCATGTAGCAAATAAAGACATAAAGAAACTTCAAATCTGCTTTAGGTTTTAGAGTTCTTTTAAGTAGAAGATTAATTACCTACAATAAGTTAACAGAACCATCTTACAAAGCTTTATATACCCCTCGATTATATATTTGTAATAAAAAAATTATAATCAAAGGCCGGAAGCATGAATTTTAAGGGTGTGCTAGTCTTTTGGTCAGTATTTTTGTTAATTAATACACTTGGCTTTGCATACATTGTAATAGAAGCTGGCATAGATAAATTCTCTTATCTACCATCTGAAAACATCACAGCTAGTGGGGAGGTGTTTAATGGCACTCTTCTTGCTGGAGATGTTGAGATTAACATCACAACCCTGAACTCTACTGGTGGAGTAGTAAGTTCAACTTTAGCAAGCACAACAGATGGTGTGTTTAGCACAACAATACCTGCACCTTCTGAGATTGGTTCTTATTCACTGGCCATAACCTTTGAAAACACAACGGTTACTATTCCTTTCATCGTCTCTAACTTAAAATATGTCAACTTGTTTTTGCTTTCAACAGGCGATTTGAACAATGCACCTTCAAATGAAAGTATTATAGTTGTCAACTTAAGTAGCAACTCAGCAGGCTTTTCTACACCAGAAGAAATAAACGCAAGCAAATATGGTAATTTCTCTTATGAGAACGAGACAGCAACTTATTACGTTGTCGCAGGTTCAATATCAGGAGAAATAAATCTATTCATAAAGAGGGGTTCAAAAGATTTAACCGCACAAGACTTCAAGTACTTGAAAATAGGCAGTAAGATAGTGCTCGCGAACACAACTTATACAATCTTATATATTCATCCTGAAGGAGACGAAGTGGTTTTGGGCCGTTTAATAACACCAAAATTCTATGGAACAGAAAGCGAGTATGCAAAGCTATTGGCAATAGCACTTGATGCAGATTACAAGCCAATAAATAACATAAGCTTAACAACGAGATACTTTGACGAGAATGGAAATAAAGACTATGCTATGAAGAACAATTTCACTTCAAATGTATTTACAATGAGCACAAATCCTTATGGCATTGCAAACAGAACTATTTACATTAATCCAACAGGAGGATTTCACAATCTTGTTGTTAATGGTTTTGCTCATGTTTCTTATTATGTGGAGAAATTTGTCCTGCGCGCAGGCATAGAAACAGAAGAAGGTATGCCTATTATTGTCACAGAACCAAACACAATGACTGTATTGAAGGCATCAGCTGTTGATATCTCGACAAACGAGCTTATAACAAATATAAGCATTAGTGCAACGATAACAAAGCCAGATGGAACCAGTGTTGTGAAAACGCTTGTAAGTGATTCCTCGGGAATATTTGTTGGAAATTATACACCAAATTCAATAGGTGACTACACTGTGAAATTTGACGCGGTGTATGGAAATAATATACAATCTGCAACCTTGAAATTCAAGGTGCAGCAAATAAGCTTGTTTATGCATGCATTTTCTCCAGAAGAGGAAAGAAAGGGAATGGGTCAAGGATTTTCTCCAAATTCAGAAGGTGCATTGATGATAGGAGGCAAGTACATTGTCAACGGGTCTAGAATAGATCTGGCAGGCATGACTAATAATTGTCAAGATATAATCATAGCAGGTATGTATAACTCAAAAGGAGAAGACAAATTCAATTCAAGTTCTCAAGCATCTTATAACCTTTCAGGATTTTGGCAAGCTATTGGCCAAGAGCCCCCGGAGTTCGTGAAACAAGAAATTCAGCGCGAGTTTGGAGAAGGTGGGTGCGGGATAATATTTACATCACCAGGAGAAAGCGATGCTTATAAAATAAAGGTAGTTGCGAATATTAGCGGTTCTTCCATAGAGATATACTCTTACTTATCTGTCCAGGATGTTTTCATTTGGTCACAACCTGTTAATGAATTTGGCATTTGGAAGGAGTCTGTAAGTCCTGGTGGTAAAGTTTTCATAAGAATAGATGTTTTTGATCCTGTAAATGGAGCTCAGGTGCAACCTGATAAAATCCTTGATGCTAAAATAACCGAAGTTTATGCAGAGGGTTATGGAGTTGTCACAGACAAGATTAGTAACGAGAGCTTTACATCCATTAGTGGTGGAAAAGCCCTTTCATTCTACGCGAGCGATAACAAGCTTGGTCATCATTTTGTTAGATTTTTGGTAAAAGCCAATGTCACAAGAGATGGAAGCGAAAGGACAATTACTGCAATAGGTGAGGGATGGTTCAGAGAAGAATTATATAGAATTTATGCATGGCCAATGTGCGAGGGTTTTGGATGGTGTGCCTTTGGTTCTAATAGCACAATTCAAATTCAAGTTCAGGCATTTGACGCCAGCGGTGCAAATCCAAAGGGTGGCATAGTTGTTTCATTAGATTCTATAAAGAATTCTGAAACAGGTAAAATAGTATCAGCAAGCAGCACTGGATGCACGACAAGAGATGTAAACACAACATCAAGTAATGTTACAGTTGGAAATGTCACTTATTATACTGGTAGTACAATAACAGGTGGGGATTGCATTTTAAATATTACACCACCTTCAAGCGGCTGGAGCTCTGGTGGCCATGAGGTTGTTCTTGTTGCGACAGACCAAGATGATAACGAGGTAGAGATTAGGACACGATTCGATGTCCGCAACTTTGAATTTTGGGCATGGACAAAAACATGGGAAATTGCGAGCAGCCAAAATATAGAAATAGAGGTTAATGTAAAAGAGTTCGGTGAGTTTGGAAAAAGCAATTTAACAGCGAACATCTCAGTAGAAGATTTACTATACATGGGAAGCCATGACAATTGGATTGTGCCAAGGCCTGTTAGGGAGTTTGATCCAAGTGTAATTCCTTCTGCAGTCATAGCAGGCCAGGGAATATATATAATAAATTCAAGTCTGTTACCAAGTCTTACAGAAGGGCAATATGAACTTGTATTAAAGGCTGTATCCACAAAAGGTACACAGATAACAAGAACAGGATTTTACATAAGGCCTTTTGTTGCATGGATTGGCACTCTTGGTGATAATCCAGAGAATGCATATGAGATAGGAGGCAACATGACAGTGTTGATAAAGGGATATGAAAGTGTGGATTGGTGGAACTGGACACCAGAAGG
Organism: Candidatus Aenigmatarchaeota archaeon; assembly: GCA_039091735.1. Taxonomy (GTDB): domain Archaea; phylum Aenigmatarchaeota; class Aenigmatarchaeia; order GW2011-AR5; family JAHLMP01; genus JAWCLB01. Next base: position 3,263 of record JAWCLB010000011.1, read on the forward strand.
ACCAGATGGAACCCCTCATAACATTACAAATGCTACAATAACAAAGATAATAAAATCAGGGGAATGGGGCAAAGTCTATAAATATGGTTCTAATTTAACACAAAGTGCTTCTTGCCTTGGGAACAAATGCAATCTGACTGTTAATCTTACAGGGTTTGGACAATCACAATATGAGGCTGTAATAAATGTGTTCGATGCTAATGGTCAAAGAGTAGAGGTCAGATACTGGTTCAAAACAGAGACATATAAGATAACTATTCCTGAGCTTCATTCTTGGAAAACTATTTCAACTAATAATAGGATGAGCGATGTTTACGAATATACTTTTAACACATATCATGCATGTGGAGGAGCAAACGACGATGTGAAAGAGCCGGCTGGAGTTACAAGTTGCTTGTATGACGAAAGCCAGTTCTTTGCAGCTCCAGGTGAAGACTGGAATAGTGGAAGATATAAAACTTATTTGCTTCTTGACAAGACAGGTGATGGGACATTATACGTCAATGCTTATCCTGAGATGAGCGTAATAAATGTAAATGAAAACAAAATTTTTGATGTTTCTGGTGGTGATTGTGATTTAAATGTTACGATTAATAGCGTCAATGCAACAGGCAAAACAATCAATTGGACACTTTCTCAGATTTGCACAAATTTCATGGAAAACCAAAGAATTTTGTCAGTGAATGACTCTACCTCCTACAATGTATTTACGCTTTTGAGTGTTAATGAAGCAAGTGCAACTTTCAGGTATAACATAAATAATGAAAATGTAACAGTAAATGTTGGCGAATCTATAGCTAGGGATATACCTCAAGAGATTAGTCAACAATGCAATCAAGTCAATCTAACTTTGCATTCCACAGGCAGCAATAATGCAAACATATCGCTCACAGCCACATGCACTTGGCCAGTAGAGGTCGGTACAATACACTCCATGAACGAGTGGGAATTTGGTTGGAGTAACTTTAGATTAGTAGATGTTTCTGATTCTTCTGCGACATTAGAATGGACGCCTGGAAGAAAGGACTTCACTAGAACCGGTGCTCAAGGAACACAAGTCATAGCAATAAATGAAACATTCACGGATGCTGCTGGCTATCGTTGGAATCTTACTAATATAAATACAGGGTCTGGCAAAATAACCTTGAAACTTTTGAACGGTGTGATAAGATCCACTTCTTATTATGATTCTGCTACAGGCAACACCACAGTTAACTATGAAAATGCCTTCATAGTTAATAAATCCATTTCAAAGAGCGGTATATTCTTATATGGAGAGAAGTTCTGGGATGATGAGTGGATGAATATAGACTTGGATGGTGATGGAAATTATGGTTGCAATTACAATAACGAAACCATGACGTGGAAATGCGAAGAATACTATCTTCTGATGGCAGATAGCCAAAGTGCCGGGGTTTATGATACAATATTATTAAGTTCAACAAGAAATATGAGCGCAGGCATAGTTGCAGGTGCTGGACAGCAGATAAACCTTACTGCAGAAGCCACACCAATTTATCTTCTTAAGATAAGATACAATGAAGTAGGCGGTGTTGGCAACTATCAGCTTGTCTTTACATCTAACAAAGCAGGCTGGACTGGAATGAGTCTTGGTGTTTATCCTACAGGAAGTGTTGTAAAAATACCTGTTCTTGTTACTTCACCATCAAATAGAACAAAGGGAATAGAAGGGTTAACAGTAACCATAGAAAAACTCATAAGCTTTGGTGGATTTGGTTATGGAACATCATATAGCGAATACAATGTAACTGTTGAAAATCAAACCACTAATAGTAAAGGATTCGCAATGCTGGAATTAAATGCAAGCAAGAATAATATTACGAATGGAGAATATTCAATTCAAATAAAGGTTTGTAGTGAGAGTGGTTGCGTAACCCCTGGCAACGAGTGGGAATACCCAAGATTCGAGTTGAGAAGCTTTGAATTGGAGTCCATGCTTGGGATAAAGGGAACAGTAACTAATGTTACAAAGTGGAGCATGAATGAAGGAAATCTGCAAGTGAACAAATCAACAGAGACAATACTTGGAAGTGCCACTTTTGGGTTGAACTGTGGACAATTAATAAATGGTGTTAACTATGAAGATCTTTGCCGTGTCCAAAGGTGGGAATTAAGACAGCTATGGATTAACAAAACTTCTATGTCTATTATGATAGATAATACACCAGACAATAGCAATGATTGGAACTTCACTAATTATAGTCTTTCTGATGTGGTCCCAATTGAAATCTCAGAAGGCATGATAATTAATGTGGCCATCCAAAATATAAGCCTTGGAGACAATTTCTCTGTTGCAGTTGGCGAGAATGCTACGCATTACGGGACAGATGAGTGTTCGTTTGTAATAGTTTTGCACAGCGTAAACATACAAGAAAATTCAACCACATGGACACTTATAAGGGCATGCCCATCGTACTCTTATGAGATAGAATCACAACAAAAGCACTACATAACAGAAAGTAGCTTTGGTTGGGGTAACTTCAACATAAGCTCAGTCTCTGAGAGTGGAGCTACATTTAACTGGATAACACCAACTATAACTTTGGGGAATGTTTTAAATGATGCTATTAATGATATCCAAAGCAAAGATAATAGGGTAAGAATCTTGAATATTGGAAATGACCTGCAATTAGTGGTTTACAACTCTTTACAATATAACACCACAGATGATATAGAAGGGCACGATGGCGTTTTAGACACAGTTGTTGTAGTAAATACAAGCACAACACCACCACCTAGGTTATGGAGCGGCACCCTTGGGCAACCTATACCTTATCTCAATAATTGGTCAGTAGTGAGAGCAGAGAAGTGGTCAAACGATATATATTTCTCCAATCTTAATACAAGCTCTGGAGAAGTTGTTTATCCATTGCCATGGTATTGTGATCAGCCCATCTTCTACTTTGGAGAGTTTACTGAACAGGATATTAACACGAAGGTCGAGGAATGCTGGGAAGCTGGAACTAACTTGACAAACAGACCTTATTATATTATTCTCTTTGATGATATGTGTGATGGAATTTTGCAAATCAACAAGGCGAAGATAGATGATGACCCTGACATGTGGGACCGTTGGGTTAGCATGCCAGGAACATGGAATTCAATTCCTTATGACTATTTGACTCAAGAGAAAGGAAGAAGAGAGATGTGTTATTGGGGTGAAGATATAAGGAATTACAGCGAGCATTGGATAGATGTTGGCAAAGAAGGTTGGCCTTTCTCTGTTTCTGATTTCAATGAGTCGAGCATTGATATATTCAAAAGAAAGGATTGGATTAGTTCTACTGACAATGTGACAAAATTGACGCTATGGGTAAAGGTAAAAGATTTCGAAGGAAGGCCAATTAATGGGACAATTAATCTAACAAAAGCAACTTGCAGCATTTGGATATGTGGAAAGCAGCAGAAAGTTGAGCAAAACATAACAAGCTTTGCAAATGTTACAGAAGGCATAGGTTATCTTGAGTTTGATGTTTCAAATGCGACGTGTGCTGAATTGACATTAAGATTTAAAGTTCAAGACTCTTCTGTTGCGACGAGATACGAAATAGTTGATAGACAAGTTTGGTACGAGCCTGCAAGGCAAAGACAAGATGAAATGAGGATGCAGATGGAACAAGAGCAGGGATGCGGATTCGTGTATAAAGGACCTGAGATGCCAACCACAGGTCCAGGAATGCCTAACGAAACAGAAATGCCAAGATGCGAAGATATGAATGATAGAACGATGTGCGAGGATGCATCTGCAAAAGGAGCACCTTGTGTATGGAATGAAGTTGACAAAGGTTGTAGATTAAAACCTTGCAGTGAGTTCAATTATAGCAAGGGCTGCCCTGAATTCTGCTATGCTGATGAAATAGCAGAGAGATGCGTTGATATAGTATGTGAGGATTTCAACAAGACTCTTTGCAATGAGTATGCATTCTTTGGATGTTCATGGAATAATGAAACACAAAATTGCACTAAAATAAAATTTGTCGATTGCTTTAACTTCTTTACAGAAGAAAAATGCTTGGAGCACAATGAAACCTGCGAGTGGGTTACTGATCCATGGGGAGGGAAATTCTGCGAAAGGAAATGCCCTACTGGAGAAATGCTTAATAAGATGAACATGATATGCATTAATTGTTATGGCAATGAGGGTAATAGATCACTCTGCCCTATATTTGCACCGCCTTATGATGAATGTGCAAGATGCTTGATGTGGAGTGGCATGGGTCCTGGCGGTCCTAGTGGAGAAATACCTCCCATAAGCGAATGGATATATATGGAATCATTGGTACCACCAACACCAATTTCACCTGGGAACGGAGAAACATTAGGAAATGTCTCATCTCTTGAATGGGAGCCATCTATAGATGAAAGTACTTATGGAAATGAATCTTTCGGGTATCAAGTGAATCTAACATTGCCAAATTTGAGCTCAGTGCTATTTCCGTATGACATAAAACATTATTTTGATATAGATGGAACAAGCATTGATTTCAATGAACAGCTTGGTGGACCATTAAGCCAGCCTGGATCATATAGTTGGTCAGTAAGAAGCGTTTTAGTCCAGCCCACTGGCTTTTACTATGGTAATTGGAGCGATACATGGAACTTTACAATTTCATGAGCATGATGAAAAAAATATATAAAAGGCGATGAAAAATGAAAAAAATATTTGCAACGTTTGCCGTAATTTTTGTTTTCATAGCTTTGTCAGCACCTATAGCCTTTGCTGCATCATTAAGCATAAGCATAGGAGATTATGAAACAAGCGTTTATGTTAATACAGACTTCACTGTTCCTGTTACTGTAACCTCTGACAATGTTACAGGAAATGTTCAAGTTACAATAGCACCTAAGAGTGGACTTACTTGTAAGCAGCCGTCTACTTGTACAAATACACTATCATTCACAACATCTGGTTCAAAGGATACATCATTTATTTTAACAGCGAGCATGACAGGGACATATACCAATCCTTTTACGATTTCAGCATCTTCCTTGAATGTTACTGCAACACCAGTTACAGGCTCTTCTACCATAGCAGTCACAGAACAGCCTTCTTGGACAATTTCATTTACATCTAATAACCTTACTACAAGGCAAGTAACTGCAGGACAAACAATAATTCTTGACTTGAATATTGCTGTAACAAACACAATCTATGGTGTCAGGGCAAATCTATCATTGCCTAGTGGTTGGAGTCTTACAGCAGGCAACCTTTCTTATGATTTGGGAAACATAACTGCAACAAAGAGCGCCCAATGGAGCGTTAGCGCAGATAACCCAGAAGAAGATCAATTAATAACTCTTTTGATCACTTCAACTAACCCACCTAAATCTAGTTCCAAAGCAATAAATGTTGGCACGAATCCGTCTGGAAGCTTAACCTCGACAACAACCACAACTACGACAACAACTACAACACTAGCTGGCGAGGCAACAACCACTACAACAGTATCACCAAGTGCTGCCAGAGTTGTGCACAGACATATTCACTCATGGAACACAATAAGACCAGGAGTTCAAAATATTATTCGCATCACTAAAAGAGAAATAGGATTTAAGCAAATTAGCATAGATGTCAAAAACCCTGTAAATAATGTTAGAATCACAATAACAAAGTTGGAAGGAAGACCTGCTCATGTTGTTCATGAAATAAGAGGAAGGGTTTACAAATATGTAGAGGTTAATGCTGAAAATCTAGCGGACAATGATGTTTCATCTGCAAAGATAGAATTTGAGGTTGAAAAAGTATGGATAAATAGCAATAACATAGACAAAAGTACTATTGCGCTCAATAGGTATCATATCGATGGATGGGAAAGGCTCAGAACAAGAATAATAAACGAGACTGATACTTATATTATATATGAAGCTGAAAGTCCCGGCTTTTCTGTATTCGCCATAACAGGAGAAACAATAGAAGTGACAACTACAACAACGCTGGTAATACCGACAACAACAATGCCTATAACACCTACTACAATACCAGTAGCTACAACCATTCATGTTACAACAACACTACCACCAAAAGAAATGGCAGATTATACTTGGATTTTGTTTGTCATAACATTATTAATAGCTGTTTGCATATTAGTTTTCTTTGGATTGAAAAAATCTAAGTAAATTTTTTAAAGATTAGTAAGAAATCATAGGTCTTAACTATATTGCATTAGGTTGTTCTGTAAACTTGTGAATAATGTTATTTACTTCTAAAAAATATTCCTAGGATTGAACACAAACTAAGAATACTTAGCACTTTAGCTATAACTATTTTTCAAATGTAAATAAACCCTTTCGATAGATGAGGTCTGTTGTCGAGCAACCTTTTAGAGCTATTCTACAACAGCTTCGCATTTAGAGATAACTCCAAGGCTCTTTAATATATTTTTGCAAGCATTATAATCGGCATTGAATTTTAGCACCTTTATTTGTTTTAAGTATATTTATTAGTTGTATCCCCAGCTTTAGCAAGGAAGCTTTTAAGAATGCATCTATGTAAACCGCTAGCTAAAGGCAGAGTTTGTTGCTTTTGCATGTATCTTCTCATATGTTTGCAGAAATTTACTAAAGCATATATCCAATAACCAAAAATATTCCTCCTATGAGATATGTAAAGAAATAACCAGCTATGATTCTAGGAATTATCGTTCTTAATCTTTTGTTCTTGGATAAGAAATTTTCAAATCTTTTGACACCAGGAAGCTTTATGACAAAATTATTTATCGGGTTTACTATTCTTTCAGGAAGTAGCATGCCTATTGCCAAAGAGATTATTAATTGAAGTCCAAAGTCTGGAATCAGAAAATTTGTGAACATTAAGCCAATAGTAATAAAGAAACTTTTCAGCCACATTAAAGAAAAATGTTATTTTAAATTTAAAAATCTGTTTATAGATAAAAATCATACAATTTCTCTATTACTTGGCTTTAAGGGCGAGACTTAGTTACCTTTTTGACATTATGACAAAGTTAGTAATTTCGTTGATAATTATTCTCAAAATGCCTTCTTAGTATTAAAATAATAACGAAAAATATAAGCTGCTTTGACATTGCAAAAATAATTTCTATTTTATTTAGCTTGTGCATAAAAAGATCTAAAATTGACTCTTATAACTAGCAAGAATAGAGAGATAGTTTGAACTCTTGTGCTATTTTCTTTAGCTAAGTGATATGTTTGTCTGGAGGTTTGATCTTGTTCTTTTCTTACATAAAATAAAGATAAAAATGACAAACAAGATAATTAGAGGTATTAAGAACCATAAGTTATCTTTCTCTGCGAATTTTGAGACATCTAGTCATCTCGCTCTCAGCAGGCAGAAATCTTAAGATAAATATTAGCATGATTGCTCCAGCAGCAAATGCTATTATAACATAGAGAGACCCCGGAACAGCCTCTAGGATTGATTT
>JAWCLB010000012.1:0-10440 GCA_039091735.1 Candidatus Aenigmatarchaeota archaeon
GAGACATATTAAGAGAAATTTTGTTTCAATTTTCTGTAATGACAAAAGAAACGGATTCCATTGCTGACATGTTCAAAAAAGTGGAGGAAAGTGCAAAAAGAAAAATAATAATTTGCTTGGATGAAGTTGACCAGATTAGGGATACTGATAAAGACGAGGTTCTTTATAACTTGTCTGATATAGGCTGCGGTTTGATTTTGATTTCTAATTATCCTATACATCATCTTTGGAATTTGGACCAAAGAACTAGAGACAGATTAGCTCTTGTTGATATAGAATTCCCGAGATACATTCCTGATGAGTTGTTTGATATAGGAAAAGATAGAAGGCAGTTTGCATTCGTTCCTGGTACATTGCCAGATGTGATGATAAGAATAGCGGCACAAAAAGCAGATGGGGATGCAAGGATTTTATTGCTTACTCTTAAGAATGCTGGCAGGATTGCTGAAGAAAGGGGAGAAAGCGAAAAGCATACAAAGATTAGCAAGCACGCTGGGGGTGGGATTCGAACCCACGCATCCTTTCGGAAACAGGCTTAGCAGGCCTGCGCTTGTTACTTTGAGAGTCTTAACCAAACTTGGCTACCCCAGCAACTATTTAATTTACCTACCGAAAGATAAAAGCTTTTAAGTTTGTCAAATTTAATATTTTTTTATTGTGAAATAAACAGCTTATTTGGTGTTAGTATGAACGAATTCATCGCTTGGCTAGGAGTAGGGCTTGCCATTATGGTGTTATTATTTGTATTCTTTGGAGGATATTACCAGGTAATTCCTATAAAAGAGAATATAACCACAACGACAACAACATTGCCAGAGACTATCAACGGTCGTAATGTAATGCTGGTTGGACCAAAGGCAGTAGAGGTATGGCGTACAGTAGAATTCAAAGAGCTGAATACAAGCTATGGCTCAGAGGAGATAATATATAGCATAGCAGATAATCGATTATTCAATGGCTTGCTATTTGGTGCAAATAAAATAGAGATTAAATCAAAGGTTGACTTAAAAACAACCATTGGCGCATACTTGAGTTTTGATGTAAAAGATACAAATAGCTATGGTTCATTGATAATCAAAGTGAACGGCAACACAATAAATCAGAGTAGGTTTGAGATAGGCAATCATAAGCTCATCATAAACAAATCCCTCCTAAAAGAAGAAAATATAATAGAGGTAATTCCTACAAGCTCTAATTGGAAGATATGGGCACCGACAGTATATGACTTGAAGAACATGCAGTTTGTGCACCAAGAGCTTTATTCTCATCAAAACAGCTTTTCTTTTATTGTCTATGAAGCTGAATATAATAGTCTTGTAAATAAGCATGGAAAGATCCTGCTTGATTTAACAGAGCGAAGAGGCAGGCTAAAAATAATTCTCAACGGAAAGGAGGTTTTTTCTGGCGAGGTTGAGCGATCTACAAAGGCCATTGATTTTGACCAATCTTATTTAAAGTTAGGCGAAAATTCAATAGAATTTGTTGCAGAGGACGGAAGGTTTCAGGGATATGCAGGCTTGACACTCTATTTTTATACCATAAAAGAAAATGTTGCAGAAAAAACCTTTATGATAAGCAGCTCTGCATATAGCAATCTGCACAAAAATCCAGGAACCATAAGCTTTACTGTTACAAAGGTCTTAAATCCCGGTGGATTATCTCTTACATTAGAGGATGAGAACAAAATAACGCACCATATCAGCTATGAGCGTGTTGAAGAGAAAACCTATAACTATTCATTATCTCCATCTCAGTGTTCTGTTGGATATAATCATGTAAAAATAAAATCAATTGACAACGGAGTATTCTATATAAAAGATTTAGAAATCAAGCTAAGCTAAACTTTTTATATAAGTTAATGCATTTATATTTATATGAATGATGTACCGTATTGTCCTTTATGCGGTAATTTGATGGAAAAGATTGGAGATTCCTGGATATGTCTTATATGCGAACCGTTTGAGGATTAGCCAAGCAGGGTATCTACTGCCTTTCTTGCATCAAATCTTTCTATATTTTTATAATCCTGGCCAGTACCTAAGAATATGATCGGCTTTTTTATTGTATGAACAGCCGAGAGCATTGCACCGCCCTTTTCGTATACATCTGATTTTGCCATGATGATGCAGTCAACTCCGACAGCTTCATCAAATCTTCTTGCCTGTTCAACAACATCGTTGCCTGTTAATGAATCTAAGACTAAAATTTTCAGGTCAGGTTTATTGACCCTGCATATCTTCTTTAACTCATCCATCAAATTTACATTTGAGTGGCTCCTTCCAGCAGTGTCTGCCAATACAACATCTATTTTATTTGCCTTTGCGTGCTCAACAGCATCGTAAATTACAGCAGCAGAGTCGCTTCCATATTTGTGCTTTATAACCCTGATGCCAAGATTTTTTCCATGCTCTTCTAGCTGTTCAATTGATGCTGCCCTGAAGGTATCGCCTGCGGCCAATACTACCTTGAAGCCCATTTGTTTTAGAAAATACGCTATCTTTGCAAGTGTGGTGGTCTTTCCACTCCCATTAAAACCTAGAAATATTATAGTTGCTGGCCTTTTCTCTTCTTTGGCATTTATTATAACATCCTTTATTTCGATTTGCTTTTGATTCAATATATTCAGCATCGCATCTTTCAGAGCCTGCCTTATTACCTTTTCTGTTTCTCCCCTCTTAACCACTCTTCCGTGCAATTGCATCTTTAGTTCATTGCATATGCTTTCTGCAACATCAAGGGCAACATCAGACTCAAGCAGAACAATCTCTAATCCTTTAAGCGTTTTTTCAATATCCTCAGTCTTCAATTCCTTTTCTGTAATCTTAATCTTTTCAGGTATTTCTTCCTCTACCTTTTTTGAAATCTTTTCTATGAAGCTATTTATCTTTTTCTTGAATAAGCCGAACATAATATTAAAGAGATTAAATGCTTTTAAATAAATAATTCCATTATATGAAGTATGGTCGATGAAGAAGAGATAACAAAAGATGAACCATTTATACCTAAGACAAAATTAGGCAAAAATGTTGCTGAAGCCAAAATAGCCTCAATAGACGAGATTTTCAGGCAAGGAGAAAAGATCAAAGAAGCTGGCATTGTTGACAAATTACTTTCATTAAAATCTGAAATAGTGTGGATAGGTGGCTCCCCTGGCAAGGGCGGAGGAATCAGAAGAACTCCAACAAAAAGAACATCGAAGATGCATGGTTCTGGGAGAAGATACAAAGTCTCAGCTCTTGTAATTGTCGGTAATGAGGACGGATATTTGGGCATTGGGAAGGGATCTGCAAATAATCACAAAGCTGCCATAGAAAAGGCCACGGAAAAGGCAAAATTAAATTTAATACCAGTGAAAAGAGGGTGCGGATCATGGGAATGTGGCTGCGGTGAACCACATTCAATAGCACATCAAACAGAGGGCAAGATGGGTTCTGTAAGGGTCGTATTAAAACCAGCGCCACGCGGTTTAGGATTGTGCTGTTCAAATGAGATGAAAAAAATAATGACTATGGCTGGAATCAAGGACATACGCTCAAAGTCATATGGGCAAAGAAAAACCAGAACTAACATAATATTTGCCACCTTCAATGCATTTAAAAACTTAAATAAGATTAAGGTATGATTATGATAATTCCTGTAAGATGCTTTTCATGCGGAAAGCCAATTGCTCATTTATGGAAAAAATACAATGAAGAAATAAAAAAAGGGAGAAACCCAAGAGAGGTTCTGGATGAGCTTGATGTGACAAGATACTGCTGCAGAACCATTTTTCTGACTCACCGCGATGTAATAAAGAATGTTGGAAAATTTAAGCCTTAGAAAAGGTAAAAATAGAAAAAATAAATTTATAGCAAAGTTAATATTTTGGGATATCAAATCGCTAATGCATTATGTCAATTGTCAGCCCATGCTCTTTTTTATTCTGTTACTGTATCAATGCAAACTCCGGCTGCTACTGTCTGACCCATATCACGAATTGCAAACCTAGCTAACTGAGGGAATTCAGATTGCTTCTCTATGACGAGCGGTTTTGTTGGTTTCACTTTTATTATTGCAGCATCGCCAGTCTTTATGTAATCTGGTTTTTCCTGCTTAGTTTCGCCTGTTTTCGGGTCTATTTTCTTTAAAATTTCTGTAATTACGCACGCGACCTGAGCAGTGTGGCAATGGAAAACTGGCGTATAGCCTTTGGAGATTACTGATGGATGGTTCAACACTATAATCTGTGCTGTGAACTCTTTCACAGGCTTTGGTGCTGTCTCTGGTTTTGAGACAACATCACCTCTTTTTATTTGGTCTTTATTAACACCCCTTACATTGAATCCTATATTGTCACCGGGCTTAGCCTCTGGTATCTCTTCATGGTGCATCTCTATGCTCTTAACCTCTCCTGTCACATTCGACGGCATAAAAACAACCCTGTCGCCCTTTTTCAAGACACCTGTTTCCACCCTCCCAACAGGAACAGTACCAACACCTGTTATTGAATAAACATCCTGAACAGGTATTCTTAGTGGTTTATCAACAGGCCTTTCAGGAATCTCAAATGTATCTAGGGCTTCTATGATTGTTGGTCCTTTGTACCATGCCATGTGCTCTGATTTCTTGACTACATTATCGCCTTTATATGCTGATGTAGGGACGAAAAGCATTTTGTCTGTTTTATATCCAACACCCTTTAGTAATTTTTCTACGTCCTCCTTCACTTTTTTAAATGCATCCTCTTTATAATTAACAGCATCCATCTTGTTTATCGCTACAACCATCTGATTCACGCCAAGCACTTTTGTCAGATATACGTGCTCCTTTGTCTGTTCCTGAACTCCTTCTTTCGCTGAAACCACAAGAATTGCTCCATCTGCCTCGCTAGTGCCTGTTATCATGTTTTTGACAAAGTCCCTGTGACCAGGGCAGTCAATTATAGTAAAGTAATATTTTGGGGTATCAAATCGCTGATGCATTATGTCTATTGTTAGCCCACGCTCTCGCTCTTCTTTTAGTCTGTCCATAATAAAGGCAAATTCAAATGTCTCCTTTTTCATTTCTTTGGCTATCTCTTGCAATTTTCTCAAGACATCATCCCTTATCGCGCCTGAATCATAAAGTAGCCTGCCAACTAATGTACTCTTTCCGTGGTCTACGTGACCTATTGTTACCAAATTAAGATGTGCTTTTTTCTCAGCCATTTTTTCCACCATTAATTACTTAAAAGCTTAGCATTTAAAATTTAAATACTTTTCTCTCTTTTTTTGTTTATCACTCCATTAATCTCAAGGCTACTGAAATACCTACCCAATCAACAAAAGCCATCAACAGATCAATGCAAATCATGGGCTATTACATGCTTGAACAATTGCAAAAGCTAAGATATTATAACTTTCGTCCATATTGAATCACTCATACTCGGTTTCAACTATTTCTCTTATCCTTCTTGCCAATACCTTGCCAATGCCATCGACCTTTTTCAGCTCCTTTTCGCTTGCTGTGAACAAGAATTCAGGACACTTAAAATGTTTGAGAAGGTTTCTCGACTTTACAAAATCTATACCAGGCAACGCGCCAACAAGATATTCTTGTTGTTGTCTTATTGTCTTGGGTTTCTTATCACCCCTTATTCTTATCGCCCTTTTTTCCTTAAATTGTTCGTGTTTTGCTATTGTATACAACATATCAGCTGTTTCTTTTGGCGTTCTCGTCCATAATATTGGTACTCTTAGGTCTACAGCAACTGATGCCAATGCCCCTCTTATTGCATCTGGGTTTATGTTATTATCATACAGCTCGTTTCCCTCGATTAGTAGGATTGGGAGTACAAAGTTTCTTTTGATTTTAACAATCTGCTCAAACAGTCTCCTATCTGTGATACTATTTACAAAATCGTGTGTAGTTTTCCGTTCACAGCAAACCCTGTCTGAAAGGATAAAATCGCCTGCAGCAAGCAGACTTTCATCAAGAATGCATCTTTCTTTCAGGTTTTGTATTACCAGCGATTTTCCTTCTCTACTATCATATATTATCTTAGGTCTTTCAACATCATCCATAGCTACTCACTAAAGGTTTTCAAATCCGGCTGTTTTTTCATCCTTTCCAGAATATTTATCATCTTCTTTTCTTTATGGTGAGCTGACCAGAAATATGCCTGGTCTCTTGTCTTTTTAGTCATTAAAATAAAGATCTTTCCTGGTCTTTCTCTTCCAACCCTTCCCCTTCTTTGGATGGTTCTGATTTCGCTTGGAACAGGCTCAAAGAATATTGCTGTGGTTGCAGAACCAAGGTGAATACCCTCCTCACCGATTGATGTGGTTATCAATGTATTATAAGTGCCAGCATCATACAATCTTATCAACTCTATCTGCTTTTGCTGTCTCAAGCCATCTTCTCCTCGCTGTCCCACCAAAACCACAGGTTTGCAGTTCTGAATATTTTCCAGAACATCCTTTATTCTTTTGACTGTCGACCTGAATTGCGCAAATATCATGATTCTTGCACTTGGGTTTTTCAATTCCTGTTCGACAATCTCCTTTAGTTTAGTCAATTTAGGATGGGTCTCTATTTTGTTTGCTTCGTTCATTATCTCGTGAAGCCTCTTGTCAGATGCAAGCCTGATGTCTGCTCTGCTCTTTTTCTCTTTTGCCTGCTCAATAATTTTATTGAGATATTCTTTTAGAGAAGAAATCGTCTGGGTTTCTAGCAACTCTATTGCATAATCTATTTTTATGATTTCAGCCAGTACCGAGATTGCAGCAAAAGAAATGCCCTTTTTAACTTTTGCCAGTCTTTTCTGAATATCGAGTATGTCTTTCTTTGACAAATGCCCATAATGGATTACGCCCCATTTCATGAGCATTTCTATCTTCTCGTTGCGCATCTCTTGAAGCCTTTTTCTTATATTTTCTAGCTCAGGTGATAGCTCTACCTCAACCCAGTTAATGCTTATTGGCTTTACAAAGGGCTTTACATCATAGTCTTTATCGCTCCTGATTTCAACCTGCTTTATGAAAAGATTCCTTTTTATTTCATATATCTTCGAGTATTTTCCAGATGGCGAGGCAGTTAATCCTAATATCAGGCCTTCGCTTTTCGTTTCTCTCATAAACTTTGATGCTATATATGTATACGCATAGTTTCCGACTGAATGTTGCGCCTCGTCGACAATGAGAAGTGAAAAATTTTCAAAGCTCAAAATACCATTTTTGGAATCGTTCTTGATGCATTGGGGTGTTGCAAATATGATATCTCCAAGCCTGTAAAGTTCCTTTCTCTTCTCAGGGTCTATTTTTCCTGTTACTGCCACGAGATTAAGCCCGAGTTTTAGTGCTTTCTCAAAGGTGTTCTTGTGCTGATCTACGAGAGGCCTAGTAGGAGCGAGAAAGAGTATTTTCTTGTTTTTGTCAAGAAGCCTAGCAACGACCAACAAAGCTATGATGGTCTTTCCCATGGCAGTTGGCAAAACACAAAGGGTATTTGCTTTTATTGCTGTTTCAACAATCTTTTCTTGATATTCCCTTTTTTCTATGGTATTTTCCATTATCCATTTATTTTGAACATAATCCATAGAAATATTATTTGCATTAATTTATTAAAATAAAATGCGATATAAAAATAATATGGAGAATATTATTGTCATTGGATTTATTTTAGTTATTGTTGGCATGTTTTTAGTAGCAATAGGTTCTATTTTGGGCACATCTGGAAAAACAAAAGTTGGTGTTGGCGGGTTTATAGGCCCATTTGTTTTTGGTTTTGGCAATGATCCTAGAATGGTAAAATTCGCCGTAATCATAACAATTGTAGTAGCAGTTATCTTTCTTTTGTTTTTATTTTTTAGATAGATTTTAATTATTAAAGCCTTAAGAATTTTCTTGAGATGAAAGCAATAAATTAAAAGGCTTGTCTTAGCCAAAAAAGTAAGCCTAATTATTTTAGACCGTCATAACAATCATTCTATGCGCCAAAAATCTTGGCAAGTATTTTGCATAGGTGCATTTTTAAAAAGTTGAGTATAATTATTTGTATATGCTATGCCGGAGTGGCGGAACCAGGTAACGCGCGTGGCTCGAGACCACGTTCCTTTAATGGAATACAGGTTCAAATAATAGGTTGGCACAAAAATACCTTTGTGTCAGTCTATATGAAAATCCTGTCTCCGGCGCATCGAAAGGAGATTAAGAATGAACCTTTTAGAAAAGTATAGACCAAAAAAATTAGCTGATGTAATTGGAAATCGGAAACAGATTGAAGAAACCCTCGAGTACATAAAAAAATATAAAAAGGGAAAGGCTCTGTTGATATATGGGCCAAGTGGCTGTGGCAAAAATCTTGTCATAGAGCTTATAGCAAACGAGCTTTCTTATGAGCTTATAGAGCTATCTCCATCTGATCTAAGAGATTATGAAAATATTAAAAAGACGGTTCTCGAATCAGCCAAACAAAAGAGCCTCTTTAACAAGGGGAAGATAATTCTTATAGATGAGATAGATACGATGGATCAAGGCATGAATAAGGGTCTTGTTGAATTGATAAAAGAATCCCCATTCCCTGTTGTTCTTATAACGACAAATCCGTTTGAGAAGAGGGCTTTAACTATTAGGCAACATTCAAAGCTCATAAGGTTTGACAAGATTCGTTCAGACTCTTTGAAGGCTTTTCTTGAAAAGGTAGCAAAAAGCGAGGGAATAAAATACGAAGACCGGGCATTGAGCCAGCTTTCAAGATTTGCCAACGGTGACATAAGGGCAGCCCTGATAGATCTTCAGGTGCTTGGTGAGGTTACTGAAAACTCAATAAGAGATTTTAGCACTAGGAATTTGGAGCAGTCTGTATTCGAGACCTTGAGAATAATATTCAAAACCAAAGAAATAGAGAACGCCAAGATCGCATTAAGCCAGTCAGACAAAACACCAGAAGAGATTTTTTGGTGGCTGGAAGAAAATATATTCAGAGAATATTCAAGACCCGAGGATATAGCATCAGGTTACAAGTATTTGGCAGATGCAGACTTTTTCCAATCTTTGATAATAAAGCGACAGGCATGGGGGCTTGAAAAATATTTTATAGATGCATTGAGCTTGATTAGCATAGCAAAAAGCGAGGCATATAAAAAGTTTGTCCTTTATCAGTCGCCAAAGTTTTTTGTGGAAATAAAGAAGCCAAAGGATTTACTGACATCTTGTGAGAAGATAGGAAGGTTAACGCATTGTTCAAAGAAAGTGGCAATGGAGTATCTCCCTCTGTTAAAGGCTATGATTAAGAAAAATAAAAAGATTGGCGAAGAATTTACCAAGGAAGAACTTGATGCAGTCAGGGGTTTTTAATTGCTGAGAGTAACAAATATTTATTAAGCAAACTACGGTAGTGTAATAACCCTAGTTATGTTCATATTAGAAGAGACCAATGATAAAAGAAAGGTTGTTCCAGATTGAGAAATATGTGTCAGGTTTCTTATCTCCATGTAATATCCCATTCTTGCCGTTTCTGACTCAACAAACATTATAAAGTATTTTATATTTCTTTCAAGCTCCTCTGTGCTTTTGGAATATTGTATGGTTCTATTCAATTCCCTTTCAATATTTAAAAATAGAAAATCTTCGTCAAGCCTAATAGCACTTGAATAGTCGAATAAAAAAAAGCCATTAAGCAGAGTAGAGATAGTTAGTAGCATCCCAGAAATTATTACAGCTGAGATTATAAACCATTGACCCTTCATAATTTCAATATATAATTATATCTTTTTAACACTTCTCTCTGCGCCACATGCCTCGCATTTCAGAAACATGAGGTTGTTTCTCTTTATTAGGTTTGTGTCAGCCTTTTTGCATTCTTTGCAAAATACAAATTCATCGCAGTATTTCCTTATCAGTTTGTCGAGCTCCTCTTTTTCAAAAGCCTTCTGCAATATCAGTTTATTTTCTTCTATCTTTCCAGGGATTGCCAATTCCTTAAGCAGAAATTTCATAAGATGATGTGGGTCTCTTCTCAATATATTGGCTATCTGGTTGAAATTCTTTATCACAGTTAGTCTGCCGCTTAGTGTGAGCTCTACTTCAGGAATACTAAATCTTTCAGATTCTTTCACATCTCTTGGTATCAATGCCTGCGCCTTTTTTAAGAGTTCTTCATAATCCATTCTCATCATCCTTATTGATAATCTTTAATAAAACATTAATTATTTAACTGGTTTTTAAAATTGCCTCTATTCGAACCACGAGCTAAAGCACGAAGATTTCACGTGCATGGAATATTGCAAAATAATTTCTGGTTTTTCTTCTCTAACAAAAGAATCATTAAAGCTGCTGCGGTATAATATATGCCTTAGGACTACCTCGCTTTTTGTCTAGTTTCTTCTCTGTCAAAAGAATCATTAAAGCTGCTGCGGTATAATATATGCCTTAGGACTACCTCGCTTTTTGTCTAGTTTCTTCTCTGTCAAAAGAATCATTA
>JAWCLB010000013.1:0-9521 GCA_039091735.1 Candidatus Aenigmatarchaeota archaeon
GATTTCTGGGTCACAGTTATTGCTAGTGCCAAATAAGTTTACAAACAAGCCTCTCGTGTTAAAGGCACAACCAAGTGGGATTATTAACAATATTATCCCAAAAATTGCCATTGCTTTCTTACTTTTCATTTTCATCAGCCAAACTAAACTTTTTATCCACTATTGCAGTTGTAATTTGTTTGGGTTTTCGTCTCATATTCAATGCATTTTAGTTTCCGTGCTAACATTATTTTTTGTCCTTTTCTACTTATAAATCCTTTAAGTATTATAAATATTATAATCCTTAATTTTATTTAAATGCTTTTCGGTATTGTATTATATATGTTGAATGCGTTGGTTTTTTGAAAATCGGCATGAAGTATTCCGAGATTGTTTTCATTCATCTCATCCTCGGATTTTATTATGCCCAATGCCATCTCATTATCAATATCACCATGTCTTTGCACTAACAAGTCCCTGAATTTTGCCATATCAGATAATTCACAAAGGGATTTGCCAATAACACCCTCTTTTTGTAAAAACATGAACATTTCAGAGTATTCCTCAGCCCTCTCATATCCCTCAGTCGAGATTATGTGATTCGCAATATCTATGCAAGCCTCCACAATTTCCAGAAGAGAGTATTTTGCCGCTTGTGTGTTTTTGTAACTCTTTACAAAATCTTTGCTGCTCATTGTTTTGAACTCTTCCAAAAATTTCAGATTTTTCTGAATTATGTCAAACTTTTGCTCTATTACCTCTTTGTCTATCATTCTAGCAACCTCTTTCTTCTTTCAGCATCATATTCATAATAAAAGGGTTTGAAATCGATATATCTGTCTGTAACCCATGTCTCAAAAGACATCCTGCTTTCTCATCTCTTGAAAATATGACGTGGCCATATCTCAAAACCTGATTCAAGAATCTCAATGAGCAGTTGTTTAGAATCCTGACATCTACATTTTTCAAAGATGTTTTATTCTCTATTTCTTTTGCAATTCTCGCAGTGTAAAGAGCATCTGACCCGAGATTTTCCTCCAAGGCTAATCCTATGTCTATATCTCTTGTCCCATTGCCTTTTGCTGTACTGCCGTAAAGGTGAGCAACCAGTATCTCCTTATGCCTTTTCAAGATTTCTTTCACTTCACCACCTCAACATAAATCTTTTCATCAGAAGTATACCAAGCGATCTTTGCTTTTTTATTGTCTATTCCCCATTTCTTTCTTATCTCCATAGGAATTGTTACCTTACCTCCCTCAGAAATGACAGAGACCTTGATTATCTTCATTTCTAAATCCCCTTTAAGATTTTTTCATTTTTTATCATCTGAAGAGTATTGAACACGTCTTTTTTTGAAAAAGAAAAATATTCATGGGCAAAGAGATTTCTATAGAACACGAGCCTTGACAGCTTTTTCATCAATTCCTCGTCAATTACTCTGTTTTTTTCTAGAATCTCAAAAATTTCCCTGTAGCTAGAAGGAAAGCCCAGCCTTTTTATTGCAATTAACTCTTCTCCTATGTCAATTGTTCTGTTGATTATTGAAAATATGAGCATAGAGGCTGTGTAAAAATTCCTTGAATCGTCCAGATTTTCCAATCTCTTTATGTCAAGTTTTTTTAGCTCTTTGAACCATTTTTCTATATCTGCTATAGCTTGCGCTATCCTTTCCATCTAAACACCCAAATAAAGCCTCGTGAATCTTTCAATTACAGGCTTGAAATCCAAATACTCATTAAGGGTTTCTACTTTGATACTATGTAAAAATTTTTCATCTCTTTCAAACAAAGGCTTTCCTTGTTTCAAAACATTGTATCTTATCATTATTGGCAAAGACCAGAAAATCGATATTTGGATCTTTCTTCCAGAATAAGATACTATTTCCATTTTTTTCTCTTCTAGAATGTTTTTTTCAGTAATAACGCAAATATCTATGTCTGATATTGGTTTCTCTGTGCCTCTTGCGCAAGAGCCGAAAAGGTAAACTGCCTTAACCTCTTTAATTTTCTTCAGCTCATTGACTATTTTATTTATATTTTCATTTTTCACTTCACCACCTCAACATAAATCTTTTCATCAGAAGTATACCAAGCAATCTTTGCCTTTTTGTTGTCTATTCCCCATTTCTTTCTTATCTCCATAGGAATTGTTACCTTACCTCCCTCAGAAATGACAGAGACCTTGATTATCTTCATTTTTCCACCCCAGATAAAATTTTTTCAATTCCAAAATAATGATGTATGATTTTATCACGACTTTCAATTAAATTTTTTAACCTTTCTGCAACAAAATGATCCCTTACTATTATTTCGCTTAACTCTAAAAGCGACTTTATTGATTTTTCAGTAGCTTGCTGAGAGCGATAGACACAATCAGGAAAATCTCTATTAATTAAAGCCCTTTCTGCCCTTTTCAAATCTACTCCTGCTATCTTAATCCATATTAGTGCAGGTATTTTATTGCTTCTTTTTTTATTTCCCATTTATTTTCACCCTCATAATAGGTAAAATCTCTTTTTGCAAGTTCAGAAGAAAATTTCCTAAATTCTCTTGCAAATGTTCCGTTATCAAAAAGAATTTTATGTGCAATTACAAAGGTTATGAAGAGTGAAGATTTATTTCTTAAGTTTAAAGAAAATTCTTCTTGGGTCAGTGGTATTACTTCTATGTACTTTCCATATTCTTTGTATATATTATTCAGAATTTCATCAAAAAGTTTTTTTCTTTCATTCCACTTCTCGGGAAAATCTTTTGCTACAACAAGCAAGTCTATATCGCTAGTTTCTTTGTAATTTCCTCTTGCATAGCTTCCGAACAAGACTATGCTTACTAAATCCTTTCCAAATTTCTTCATACATTCTCCAACAAATTCCTTTAAAATTTTTTCGCTCCTCATTTATAGCACCTTGCAATGCTAAAGGCATAACTTATTTGGAATGTTAAAATATTATTATTCCAAAAATCGCTATTGCCTTTTTCATATTTTCTTTATTTTTCATACTTCATCGCTATTTAGCTTAAACCCACTCTAAATTTATGCCAAAATAACCATGAATCAGAATGTCTCTCATTCCAGCAATTTTTTTCCATTCTGCTTCTGAGTGTTTATTTCTAAATTTTGTTGGCGGGTTCTTTGTAGCTTCGCCTATAATCTCAAGCCTTCTTGTGATTGAGTCTTGAAGCTGCATATCTTTTAAGAATTTTTTCTTATCAACGCCTTTTATGTATTCCTCGATTTTTTCAATAGATTCTAAGATATCTTTTAGATAAACTATTTCATCTCTTTTCATAAATTCTCACTTCATCATTCAAGATTCTATCCCTCAAGAGCGGATGAATAATTGAATATTCTCCTAAATCAACCTTCTTTTCAAAGCCTCCTCTAACTCAAGTTTTAACCCAACTAAATCAAGTAAGCTCCTTTCCTTTGGAAGATCAACCAATATATCTATATCGCTTTTTTTCTTGGCTTCACCTCTAACAAATGAGCCAAACAATCCAGCTTTCACTACACCATACTTTTTTAGTATTGGCAGGGTTTTGCGCTTAACATCTTTTATTTTGTTTTTCATTTTACTTCACTCCTCACAGATTTTTGAACAAAAGCATTTTTCTAGCTTCACTACCTTTCCTCCTTCATATAAATAGACTCATTTTTCGCCCCATAAAATACTTTTCGATCTTATAAACCTTTCAGCCTTAAAAATATTATAATACTTATTTCCATTTAAATACTTTTCGGTATTCTATTATATATGATAGAAGAAATATATTATTTTTGTTAACTGCCTTAAGTAAAACCAAGTCTTTGTCCAATCAACATCTCCACAATGGAACAAATTCTATTTTTCTAATTTTCATTTCATCTTCATAAGCATCATTTAGGCAGAAGGCACATATTTCAAATGAACTAAACTTTAGTTGGGTGTGATTTTATCTTGGCAAGTCTTTAATTTATCAAATCTTGCACCCTGCCTGCTGCGCTAGCCACTCTGGTGCTTTCGCCCCTGTGTAAATTGTCTCGTTTATTACAACAGAGGGCACTTCCTTTATTCCTATGCTCATGCATTGCTGAAGCATATCTCCATCGCATAGCACAAACAGCTTGGCTGAATTTCTACCAAGCACATTAAGCTGGAGAAGTGTGCCTGTGTCATTGCTCAATCCATAAATTCTTACGCCCTTTTCATAAAGGCAGTCTGCAAGTGAATTTAGCTTCTTCATCCTCTCCAAAGAGCTTTCTATTGGCACAACATTTTCTATGAGAAGTTTTCCGTCTTTGGTTGCATAAACTTCCATGTAATTTACTCCATTGATACTCCTAGCCTTTAAGATAAATTTATAGAGCCCGCTCTCTTCATTAATACTAAGTATTTCTATTGTTGTTCCAGGGTTGGAAAGCTCAAAAATATTTTTTATTTTATTTATTACTTCTTGCTTAGAATGTGTATAAAGCGTTAGCATTCCTGTAGCAGAGAACGCAAATAGCAGAAAGGCTAGGGCTATTATTACTATCGCAATACTAATTACAAACTTTTTTGAAGAGGTTGATGCTGCCATATATATATTTATCAAGTTAAGCTTTTTAAAAGTGAACTACAACCACCTATCGGAGGCGCTTCCTACTTCAACGGCTGGACTCGCTCTTACAAGTAAAGACTTGACCTCCATACATGACTTCGGTTTGTCTCATACCTACTTTATAATTACTTATTCTCATCCATCAGCTTTTGCAAATGGAGTTTTCGTCTCGAAGTTAAAAATCTTGCATTTTTAATAATTTTGAGGTTGACAAAGATTATTTCCAGGTACAAACCCTTACAACCACCCTTCTTATGGTTCCGTCCGGATTCTGGATTATCCTTGGTTCTTCATAGCACCCTATGTTTCTTGCCCTCTCTTGCTCTGCCTTTTCCTCTCCATATTGGGGCTTTACTATAAGCTGTGTCGTGTTCGAAAATATTTTGCCTGTTATAGGATCTCTTACGCTCACATTAACTGTGTAAGCGCCTATGGCAGATGGTGCATATATTGTAGCGTTGTAATATCCTGTTGATGATGTCTCTGTTATTGCTTTTATTACACTATTTATAATTATCTTAACATCTGATTCAGGATCAGAGGATGTGTCTATTGCAGTATTATCGCTTCTCTTTGCTGTTCCGTTCACTGCAATAGAATCGTTCCACCATACCTCTGTCTGGTTTAATGAAACTGAGACAGTAGCCTGCTTGTATACAGTGAATGTGGCATTTCTCTGAGAGCATCCGTTGTCAAGGTCGCATGCATAGCATTTGGCTAAGTAAGTGCCTATTGGTTCTTGTGCTAACCAATCCCTGTAGAACGTATTTCCTAATCTGGAAGCGCTTGCATTGTTCCACTCTCCATAAGGATTCTTTATTGAGATATTAACACTAAGATTAGAAGCAGAATTTTCAACATCTGTTATGTTGCACGATATTGTTATTGCTTCATTTACCAATACAGACGAAGGCTCAAACCCAAGCTCTGATATATTCGGCAGGTTATTTAAAATATTTATGCTTATCTGATCGCTTGCTGATACATAGCCAGAAGAGTTTACACTAACATTTATAGTCTCTTCTCCCAATTCATAATTTATTGGAATTGTCCAGGTTGTATCCTCTGCTTCAGCTATTTGGGATGTTGAGTTATACCATCTTACTGTGTATGTATTAGGCAATTGGCAGGATGAGGTAACAGTAGAATTAAGACTTATTGTCTCGTTCCTGTAAAACTCCTGACCATTGGAAGGAGAATCAATGGTAATGCCAAGCTTCTCTGTTATTTGAATAATAGAGGATGCGTTGTTATTGGTTTCATTTTCCTCTTCTATCCCGTTGGCTGGGTCAACTATTATCGAAATATTATTATTACAGCTCACTGTCCAGTTGCACTGGCCATGTGCCTCTGAATTGTTCTCTATATTGCTAATTACAAATGAATCAAAATACGTGCTATTTTCGTAGCACGAGACATTTACACTAGATGCATTTGCATCCCCTATGTTCCAGACTGTTATGTTTACATTTACAGTTTCGTTGAATACAGGAAGGGTTTCAGTAACAATAGATGATGAATTCACATATAAATCTGGTCTTGCTGCTGTCACAGAGATTGTAAAGCTCACTGACTCTGTATTGTTAAGATTTCCTAAAGTGTCATTTGCAGCTACTCTCAGCGTATATGACCCTTCTGATAATGTAAGGGTTTTGTTAACACAATTATAAGTTGTATTAGTTGCCCAATTATCAAGAGAATACCAACAAACATCCAAACCAGAATAAGCATCTGTGATTGTGGTATTGAGTATTATTGATGTTGTGCTGTATGTCGTGTTTTGAGGGGAGTTTATTGTCACAGAAGGTGGAGTAGTGTCTATCTTGATTGTTTCTGTTTTTGTTGATTCAAGATTGCCTAGGGTGTCATTTGATCTAAAGCGTATGTAAGAAATGCCTTCAGTAGTTATTTGCACAGGTGTTGAATAAGTAGTAGAAGGGGTGCAGGTATTTGTTGTGTCTAAGCAGTATTGGGTAACTGAGCAACCAGCACCACTACCATCATCGCATGTTAAAGTTACATTTATGTATGATGAGTTAGTCCATGTATTGAATGTATAGGATGAGCCATCGTCCTTTACAGCAGTAGCTGTGGTTGTAGGTGCTTGAGTATCAACAGTAAATGTCCACGTCTCGCTTACATTTGTCAGTGAACCATCAGAACAATTAACAAATAGGGTATGGCTTCCATCGCTTAAACTCTGATTGACATCTATTATTGTGGGTGTATTATTCAAGACAGAAGAGTTAAGACCATAACCCGGATTATTGTCCACCCATAATTCGCAGCTCAGTGTTGATTGTTGGTTGTCTGTGACATTAAATTGAACTGCTGGCGTACTATCATTTATGTAGGAGTTGTTGCCTTTACCGTCTATGGACATCAGAATTACTATAGGTGCTGTGTTGATAAATTTGCAGCATATTTTATTAGAATAACCTTGGCCTAAATGCGAGTTTGTCTCGCTAAATAGCGTGATTACTTGTGTTTCACCAGATTCGCAGGCATCTCTCATAGTGCAATTGACAGCAGGCTTGACACAGACATGCTTTGAATAACTACCATAGCCGTATCTCTCTGCATGAGAATTGTTTGCTTGATACAAAGAAATAACACCACCTTCATCGGTATCGCAGCTGCTTTTTATGTTTGCTGATGTGATTTCATCACAGCAAAGCTGATAATCATAGTATCCACATTCTCCTGCATGAGTATTTTCATTGCTATAAAGAGAAAATAGACAGGTTTCATTCTCTCCACAACTCCCGCTTTTTATTGTGCATTCAAATCCAAGAGATGTATCTATTGATATAAAAAATATCAACAATAATATTATTGATCTTTTCGTTATTATTCTCTTCATACCTACCTACTTATTTAACTAACGAATACAATTTTGCCTTACCGACATTCCTGCATTTAACAACGCCTCTTGCCTCCAGAACAGCAAGATACTTAGAAGCAGTTATCCTGTTAATGCCTGCTCTTCTGCCAACCTCTTCTATGGTTAAAGGTTCGTTGGACTGTCTCAAAACATTGATTACCATCTCTTCTTTCAGAATAGATGTCATATAACATCAATGTTATATATATCTTTGTTGTTAATCATTGTTGTTTTGCTTATATTTAAAGCTTTGGCTTTGCATAAAAGTTTCTAGTAGCAATATGAAGTATTTTGCTATCCAACTAGAGCTTGTTATAAATAAAAGTAATTCATACTCGTGAAATATCAGTATGTCATTTAATTCAAAACCTTGTTATGTCAAGACAATCTATCAAGTCTGAAATCTTTTCATATTCCTACTTTCTTACATTTTTTGCTCAGAGAAAAAGTGACCAAATAACCTTTTTTCTACATTTTCAGACCACCAAACATTTCTTTGGCTACAGGCTCTGTTTCCATATTTGATATTGAGAATAATAGATTTTCTAATTTATCTAAGTGATTAAGCTATTAATTCTGCCCATTAACAAGCTACCAAACCATAGAGAAGCTTTTGTAGTCCAGATTCCTTGTATCATTAATGAAATTTCTTTAAGGTCTTTCTCCCTAAATTTTGTTTTTTGGGCCAAGTCAGATTGGCAAAAACCTTTTTTCAGGCTTCTCTAGCCTCTTGACAAATCAATAAAGATATAAAAATGGGAAAAATCTAAAATTAAGCAGACCACATTTCAGGGCTTACTCTACAGAAACCGTTTTTTCAACCTTTTAAAATTTTCGATACATCTATTTATTTCTTTTATACCTAAAATTTATCAGCTATTTGCAAGAGGCTAACTTATATGTATATTAATATCATAAGAAAGCTGTTGACAATACTTGCATTGTTTTTTATGCCACTTGGCTTAATGCTAGCTATACAAGGGAATTATTTTTACAATATTACTTCTAAGGAAGCGTTTGATAAGCTGGCAGATAATATTATAAGCGAAAGCATACAAAAAGAGCATCAAAGCATTTGCTTTTCCTTGAACATATCATGCGCAAGCATAAAGGATATAGTGAATGGTATTTGCGAGAAGAGCAATAGAGCTAGAAGGGATTTTGAAAATGCACTAGTTGATACAGCAAAATACCTGAATTCTTCTATAAATGAAACCTTTGATATTGCCTGCAATCAGAGCGCTGAGTTGTGCAATCAGCTCAGCTTGGCTAAAGAACAGGTAGAAAGCATGGAGAATTTGTGTGCAGAGACGAAAAAATACAAGCAGGAGATAGAGAAGCAGAGAGATGAGTTATATTATAAGCCTGTGTTTCGCGACATTTCACTGAACAGCATAAATGCTATGCTTTCTAGCGCTTTCTTAAAAGGCATAGCTATTTTCATAGCAAGCATAGTTATAATTTATATAAGCTCTCGCTCATTATTTACCTTGCTCAAATCCGTTTTTGCAGTAAGCATGATGACAGGTTTAACCTGTTTGTCAGCGTGGTATTTTGGACCAATGCTAATAAAAGATAAAATTACAATGGAGATGCCAGTTGTTCTCAAAGACTTTATTCAGGGGATTTTTGAGTTTGAATATTCTATTGGCGTTGCAATGCTTTTAGTTGGTATTTTAGGTTTCATAGCGGTATTTATCTTAATGAAGCTGAAAAGGGTTAATAAGAAAAGGGGTCATCAGCTTAGTTAACTCTATCATCCCTGTTGCTCTGGTCCTAATACTACTGTAACCGCAGGCGCATTTCTCTTAGCAAATATAACAGTCATATAAGGAGGGAGGTAACTTGCTGAGCTTGTTGTTCCTGTAAGACTATGGGTGTGGTTTGTAGTAGGGTAGGTGAATATATAAGAGGTCTTATAATAAGCAGTACCGAGAGCTGAAGGTATACTAGTTGTGCTTGAATAGCTGTGCACGTGTGTCTCGCTTCCACCAACACCTCCATAGGTGTTAGAGCCTCTTGGAAACCTTCCGTTTAGCTCTGAGAAGTATGTCCAACCCAACGGAGGCATAGAAGT
>JAWCLB010000014.1:0-6365 GCA_039091735.1 Candidatus Aenigmatarchaeota archaeon
CTTGAGTGTGAGATCACACTAATAGTCTCTTCTGGGTATAGCTTTATATCGAGAGGGTGAGAGGCATTGTGAATTAGTATTTCATCTGTTGTTAGTACGCGATTCCATATTCTGACCTCATCGATTGTGCCATTGAAATAGCTTGTGCCAACAGCGCCCAATTTTACTTCATTGGCGTTTATACCAGAATTCGTTGTTATAGCAACATGGCTCCATTGTGTTGTCAGTGTAGAGCCCTCTGCCCCATTTACATAGATTGTTGGAGAAGAAAACCCATTTGCAGATATCGTTCCTTCTGAAACACTAACATTTACAGAGGAATTTAATTGCAGTATATCCTCTGTTAGCGTGTTTGTCTTGATCCAGAACTCTATTGTCTTGACCGTTCCTACATCACCGCAGTCAACATAATCGTTTATTCCATCAAACTGAAGGCCATAACTGAACTTTCCATTAACCCATGTAGGACAATCATTATTATAACATGTGTTTGTCCCATTTTTCAGTGTCCCATTATTTTCAAAGCCAGAATAGTCCTTAAGCAGAGTTCCCGTGCCTTCATCAAATGTATAATAAGCCATCAAATCAAATCCTGTATAATTCGGTGCTAATATCTCGCTATTATTTGAATAATAGACAAAGAACCGCTTTTTTTCATTGGCGCTTATGTTTATTTTCAAGCTTATAGTTGAATTCCTCAATAAATGGTCTGAGCAGAAATTATTGTACGAAAGTCTTGACAAAACCTCAGTGAAGTTCTCATCATATACGCGAATGGTATTATTCCATGCCCTACCTTCACAATCCCTATCAAAATTCAGCACAGCAAAGAACGGTTCATTTGTTCTGTCAATTCCGCTGTTTTCTGTGACCAAAATCGGTATTCGGTATAGCTTTACAGAGACTCTAGGGTCACTCAGAATATCGCTTCCACTTGTTTCAGAAAACATCTTACCAAGTATACTTATTGCCTTATCCCTGTATTCTATCATCTCAGTTGGTGTGCCTATACCTGAAAAGTAATTTATGGTATATAGCATAACAGCAGCAATCATGAACACAAAAAGGCCTATGCCTATGATAAAGTCTATTTCCATAATTTAATATTTGTCTCAGGGATATTTATCTTTTCAGACCAACATTGGTTTATGAAGATTCTATCACATCTATTACTTATAGTAAAATTCTACTTTCTTCTTTCTTTTCAAGCCAAATAATATTATTGTTATAACTGCTATAATTAAAATCGTTATATACAATATATTATAATCTTCTTCAAATAGTGGTTTTTCTTTTGTTGTGGTTGTAGTATAGTGATAAATTGTCGTTGTTGTTTTAGTGCATTGCCCACAATCCTCAGGGCAATTAGCACATGTTTCTATGCCAGAGCACAAGCCATCACCGCATTGCCCTATTGCCCTGCATATTGGTATACCTGAGCTACACTCTATTGTTTCATTAGTTAAACATCTTGGTTTTTCACAATCGTCAGAGCATGTGCAATAATTTTCATTGGCTTGACATACTCCATCGCCACATGCCAGAGAGCCTATGTAAAAATAGCCGACATTTGAAATATAATCTGTATTGTTGTTGATGTCAGCCATGTGCATGTCAACCTCGTGAATTCCAAAGGTTGAAATAAATGCACTTCCAGACCATGATGCTGTTGAGTTAAGATATAATGTGCTAGTTTTGTTTCCTGCTCTTATTATGAGTCTAGACCATTTGACAGCACTTCCATCATCAAAAAGCTCTGCAAAAAAATTGAAATTAGAGGGATTCTCAGCTATTATTGGAGTTATTCGCAAGAATATAAGCCTAGGTGGCTTATTATCTACGCTTATGTCCATTGATTTCAAAACAGTATTGCCAGCCATGTCTGAACCAAAGAAATATACTTTATGAATGCCATCATCTATTAAACTTGAGTTAAACCTTGTGCCGCATGACATCCTCCTTCCCTGCAGGGTTGATATGCAGCTCATATTTGTTGAGTAGTTTGATATGTTAAGCATTACAGAGCTTTCATTGGTCATGAATTCGTCTGTAAGTATAATTTGTGGAAGAAAATCACCTTTAACATAATAATATTCAGTTGTTATTGCCAGTGTAGGAGGCGTGTTGTCTATGATGATAGTCTTAGAATTCATGACTGAATAATTGAACAAGTTTAATGCCTTTGACATTATTGTATACTCTCCATCACTTATGCTTGTGGTATCTATAGTATATGCACATCTTGAAAAATCACTTGAACAATTCATTTTAGCTTCGTGGCCATTAAGGAGGAGAAGAACTTCATTGATTATATCTCTTGGATTTGTTATAGTAGCATTTATTGTAATTCTTCCTCTGAGATATTTTCCTGGAAGCGATAAAGATATGACTGGAATTTTATTATTTATATTAACATGCACTGACCTATTTCCTATGTTGCCTGCATTATCCTGAGCAATAAATAAAATATCATACTCACCATCCGCAAGCATTGTGGTGTCAAAAAGCTTGTTGCATGAATAATTGTGCAAAGAGCCTACACAGCTAAGGCTAAGATTCAGCGAATCTATACGACAACTAATATTGCTTATTCCTGAATAAATGTCTTGAGCTGACATGCTCAATAGCTTTGTTCCTACAAGCTCGTCATTTGGCTTTGGCAGAGTTATATTAATTTCTGGCAATTCATTATCTATTATTACTGTTCCTAACAAAGTCGTGTTACTATTTCCAACATTATCACTAGCATTAACCCAAACCATCCAAGTAGAGTTATTTTCTAAATCGCTTGTATTCCAGTCTGCAATCCATTCCCCATCTTTATGTATCATCGGCTTCCATGTCTCATTCCATGTCTCGTTTCCATAAGTATATTGAACCAGACTTATTACAGATGATTCATTGACACCTGATAGAAAATCCTCCACATGAACGCTAATTTGCTTATTTGCAGATATGTATGAGTTGTTTTCAAAGTTTGATGGAGTGACTGTTGGTGGCGTCCTGTCTATTATTATAATAAACGGATCAGTAATGTTGCCAAGCGAAACATAATTGCCTTCTGTGTCATTTGCTTCAAAAAAGAAGTATTCTTTTGTTCCTGACTTTGCTGCAACAATTTCTATGACCCTTGAACAAAAAGAGTCGATACAGGTCATATTATAGATTACTCTATCATCTGGCCAAACCTCTTCTGAACCAAAATTTATTCTTACCCATGATATGTTGCCTGTTACGTTTACAGAGAAGTTGTAGGATGCTCCACCTGTGATAAATGTATTATTTATTGGTTTTGGATCTGAGATTGTAGGGATTGCATTAACTGTGCTAGAAAATATTAATAATAAAAAGGCAATAAGAGTATTTCTCATATACTTTAATATTATTGACATCTAATAAATACATTTTTATGAATGAGATGTTAGGAGGATAAGTAATATAGGACTCGTTACCATAAACATATATTACTGCATTTACTTAATCATTTAGAAGGTTTGTTTGCAAAAATTTGCCTTGAAACTGAATCATAGCTTTAAGAATAATATTGCACAGAGAACATACTCTTGTGTCATTTGTTTCAAAAAAGAAGTACTCCCTTTCTAACTCGCTGCAACAATCTCTATAAACCTTGAGCCAAAGAATTAATTAGCTTTCTTGCGGAGAGCGAAATCGCTCACTTACGGATTATTTTTCATTTCATATTTAGCTAAAAAACGAAATCTAATAAGATTAACCAAGTGCGTTGTCTATATGTCTTTTGTATATAGAAGGGGTTTATATTGCAACTAAGAGCTTTGAGAAGACAATAAACTAGATTATTACTGATTATTTTTTATTTCAGAGGCAGTTTGTCCCATTTTTGATGCTGGCACAATAGTATGTGAAGAGAATGAAACATTAATGTGGTTTAATCTCTTTCACCAAATTTATGGACGCTTGAAAGTCATCCTTGCCTTCTCTTAAAACTCAGCAATAATAATTAATAAGCTAATGGGCTTAGTGATAGATTTCTGAATCTCCTCATATTCGATCCGAAGGCGACAAAAGCTATACAGCAATATAGCTGAAATACCTGATAAAGATTACAGAAATAGAATAGAAGTTGTAAAAATAGCCTTCGGCTATATGTTTGGCAGAGCCATGGGCTTATTGAAAACAAATTTTGAAATCTTTCAATCCTGCATTAGTCTAATTTTAACTTTCACTTTAATCAATAAACTCATGAAATTCTCTGCTTAAAATTATAGTTTTTATCTTATTATTTGATTGCAATTTGAAAAGATTTGCTAAGAGTCTAATAATAACTCTATAAATTTTCTATAAACATCTTCTGATGGTTCGATCTCAGTGATTTCATGTAAACTTCTTAACCTACTTAATGATGTAATAATATATCTAGCATATTTTTCTTGAATAGCATCTTCTGGTAATTTTGGTTTAATCCCAGTGATTTCATACAGTTTTCTTATTCCATCTATCCATCCATTTTCAAAATATCTAGCATAACCGTCCTGAACAACACTTTCTGGTGGTCTAATCTTTGTTATTTCTTGCAAAACCCTTACACTATTTAACAATCCGTGTTTAACATATATGGGATATTGTTCTTGAATAACATCTTCTTGTAAGTTTGGTTTAATTCCAGTGATTTCATATAAATCTTCTATCGCTTCTATCCATCTATTTTTAACATATCTAGCGTATTCTTCTTGAACATCATCTTCTGATAATTCCGGCTTAATTCCTGTTATTGCATACAACTCTCTTAAACTATTGAAGTCTAGTTTTTTGATACAGCTAATGTATCTTTCCTGAATTTTTCTGTATACTTCCTTCTCATCAAATCCAATTGATTTAGCAAAACCCAATAGATTTTTTAATGCCATTTCACTAACCAATATTAATAGCAATCTTTATAAATCTTATGATATGATACCATTAGTTAATAATAAGATTATGTTTTATGTATACTACTCAAAAAAGAATCTAAAACACTCTTTATTTCTTGAATTTTTTAATTACGAAAAGTTCAATTTTATAATAGAATAATTATTTTTTGATAATATAAATAAAGTATTAGTTTACTTCTAAAAACGGATTTGTTATACAAACTCAAAGGAAATAAACACTAGCTATATTTATTTTTTCATAAAGTCAATCCATGTCTCTACATCTATAGAAACTTCATCGAATGTTTCGCAATTCAAGCAAACAAATTCTGCAAAGAGACACCATACGATACGGCTAAGGTTAGACTTTTTACAAGCTTCAAATAAATTTTAAAATTCTACTGAAAAATTGGCACTATAAGCGCTCTCAAATTTTATATAAGCTCAGAGTTTAAAGGCATGAGTAATTCAAATAGGAAATCCTATTGGATATACTTCGCCATCAGTCGTGACTACAAAATATGTTGTTTCTTCTCGATCTCTTCGATCTTTAGGAGAAACATAAACAAATCTACCTGGCTTGCCTTCATATATTGTATCAGAACCGACACTAATCTCATAATTAGTGGCATTATATTGTTTCAAATAATTTTCAACAAGCTCTCTTGCCTTCTCTTCTGAAATCCCGGATGTCGGAATCTCACATCTATGAGTTATATTATTGCATACCTCTCCTTCTATTCTACATCCACAATCGTTGCAACAATTTTCTGCGCTTTCACCAGGCTCGCATGCCCCATTTCCGCATACATAAGATACACATCGTTGACTTTTGGGTGAGCAGTATTGTCCTCCAGCACAACCACAATCACTTGCGCAATTATAACAATTTTCTCCTGTATCACATATTCCATCTCCGCACATAGAAGCTCGCTCTTTTGGTTTTAATATTATGAAGAACGCAGCAATGGTTAAAAGAATTACTACACCTATCAGTACATATAGTGGCCACCTGCTCTTTTCAGAGTATTCAAATTCTGGATATTCTTCGTATTGACTTAGCATATTACATTCTTATTTTGTTTTCATATATATAAAACTTACCACATGCTCTTGATTTTGATTGTTGGGTCTCCATAAAGCAATGTCTGGTGTGCTATCTTAAATGCGCATGCATCAGATTTATAAATATTATAATATTCTATTTTCTTTTCCTTAAATACATCACCTATCCTCTTTCCTATTGAAAAGCCCTTAGATAACCTTGTGTAAAGGTTTCCAGTTAATTTATCACCCCCAAGATTGCATTTATCTGTACCCACTGATACCCCGCTAGTTGTGATTACCCCACCCATCTGCATTTCAGTCCCTCCAATATATATAGCCCCACCTGATTTTAAGAAGGTCATAAGTATTGATTCTGATGTCTTTTCTATGTTGTGAATCCTTCCAGCATAGCAAGGCATTAAAATCCAA
>JAWCLB010000014.1:6375-8351 GCA_039091735.1 Candidatus Aenigmatarchaeota archaeon
AAAGAGGATTTTTTGTTATTGATACATCGCTTGGAATTAGCCATGGTGATGGCCCGTAGTTTTTTTCTGGAGAAAAGTGTTGGTCTTCTTCTATTGGTTTTCCAGTATATTCACTAATGGAATGACAATAGGGTGAAAATGGTCTGCCTTCGTTGCCGTGGAGTAATGCCTTCCAAGAAGATTTTTCTCTAAGCTCAGTATTGTATTTGTCTTCTGGATGATAGCAGTTAGCAATAGAATCGCATGGTGGGTTTGAGATTATATCAAAAATATTATTTGGGCATGTCCCATGAACAGCGCATGCATAACACTCTCCTG
This sequence comes from Candidatus Aenigmatarchaeota archaeon, assembly GCA_039091735.1. Classification (GTDB taxonomy): domain Archaea; phylum Aenigmatarchaeota; class Aenigmatarchaeia; order GW2011-AR5; family JAHLMP01; genus JAWCLB01. The sequence continues at coordinate 6,694 of JAWCLB010000014.1, forward strand.
ATGTCCAATATAAAAACCCATATATAAGATCCGTACGTCTCTCAAACATAGATACTTGAATCCACTCAGATATATCTATTCCGCCAGCATTATGCAGTTTTATTGCAGTATCTAATGAGTTTAATATCACATTTATATCTCCATTTTTTGGGTCTGGTATCCTTCCAACAGATATATCTGGAAAACCGTTTTTTGGTGTTTCATAATCTCCATACGGATCGTCTGTAAAAAGGTTTTTACCGCACAGCGAAGTCTCATCATCAACATTATCAGGACAACCAGAATTATCAATTATAGGCTGCAGAAATCTATCATACCCACCCAATATTAATAGGTATTTTGCCTCCACTCTTGAAATAAGCTGATCAAGTATACTGTCTATATTGTTCCAGTTCTTTGGTTGTGTTACCTTACTTCCTATTATATTGCTTGTTTCATTCTCATCAAGATACAAGAACATACCTTTTAAGCCATCATTATTTATCGCAGTAATATAATCTTTCGCCTTATTTTCTAAGCTTTGTATTTGTGCATCAGAGTAAACCTCCTTCATATTGGATTTGAGAGCAACTATCAAAACATCTGTTTTGTTAATAATAGTTGTTGTCGTACTTGTTGTCGTAGTTGTAGTAACTGTAATTGTTGGCAATGTTGTAGTGGTAATATTTAATTGAGGAGGCAATTTGGTTACTGCCAAAACAGAATGATAACCAGTTTTATTGATTATTATTGTATAATTGTAAACAGGTCTCTCACCAGCAATCTTGGCGAGCAGACTGAATAAGTCTTCCTTAAGTGATGGTGAGCCAATATATGTCATATTGACCTGGCAATCTATCTTTTTGCATCTTGGAAGCTCATCAAAAAACTGAAGACAGAAATAGTTGCCAGTTCCTATACTCTTTTCAGAAATAAGAACAGAAACCTTGTCAGGCGGTTCCTCTTCAGCATTTGCAATGTAAACAGCCCTAACCACGTCTGGTAGCGATATATTATAGTAGTAGGTTTCACCTATTCCGCCGCTTATGCATGTTCTCTGAATTTTTTCATACAATCCAAGTGCCTGCTGTGTGACACCCTGTTTCTCAGAGATTTTCAAATTAGTTGCTATCAGATGCACACCTGCAAAGAATATTGAAATTCCCAATAAAATACTGCCTATTACTATAATCCATGTTGCTATTGCTTTCATTATTATTCACCTTTAACCTTCTATAACTATGAACATTTTAGTAATTTCATTATTTGTTTCATCAGATTCAGCTACGAGGTCAGTACTATCAACTTTCATACTCATAGTATGATTTCCAGGAGAGGAAAAATTTTTATAACCAAAACATGACCAATGTCTTGTCTCTCCAGGAGCAGGAGGAACACCAAAATAATAACAACCATCGCTTGCGCTCCCGTCTACATAAACCTGGGCATATATATCTGTGGTTGGTGTTGAGCCTCCAATATTATCGTATTTAATTATGAATTTTATCACCTCATTTACTTTGGGCTGTGATTCTGTGAAAATATCTAGTGCTCTTAGGTCAGGCAATGGGGAAATTATTGTGGTCGTAGTTGTTGATGTAGTTATAGTAGTTGTTGTAGTAGATATCGTAGTAGTTGTCGTGCTTGTACTCGTTATCTCACAGCCAATTAGGCAATCC
>JAWCLB010000015.1:0-7653 GCA_039091735.1 Candidatus Aenigmatarchaeota archaeon
CTAACAGCCCAATTAACTTTTTGGGCAAGATAATTTGAATCACAGTTTGCTTTTGTAGTACCACCTCCACCTAAGCTTATGCTCATCACTTTAGCTATCTTGTTATTAACAACATATTCTATTGCTGCAGCTATGTCGCTGCTGTAACAAGAGCCAGAAGAATCGCAAACCTTTGCCATCCAAATTTTAGCATCTGGCGCAACACCTTTTGCTTGTTCATTTAAACCATTAGCAGTTATTATGCCTGCAACATGAGTACCATGACCATGATCGTCTTGAAAGCTTGAAGTGTAAGTAACAAAGCTTTTTCCTCCTGCTATGCTGTCTGAAAGTTCTTGGTGGTTTGAATCAATTCCTGTGTCTAAGACTGCTATAACAATTTCTGAGCCTGTGTAGCCCCGAGCCCAAACATCATCAGCATTTATTTGTTGGTCAGCTTGGAGATCCATGATGTAATAAATTTGGTCTTCTTCAACTGGTACAAATTTTTTCATTAATTCAACATTAGCCTCAGAACATTCTACTGCTATAGCATCATTTAGCTCATGTAATATCTTACATCCATATAAAGTTGGTATGAATCTTAAATTGGTTTTAGCTATGAACCTTGATCTAGGAGATTGGGCTAAAACTATTATCGGCAAAACCAAAGTTAGGAGCAAGATTAAAGTTAAACTTCTTTTCATGATTATCTATTGTTTTTAAACCATTAAAAAGTTATCTATGGAAAAATTTATATTTAGAGAAAATAAGAAAAGGTCAAAACATTTCTAAAACCAAATAAAATCAAATCTCTTCTTCTATTATTAGAACACCCAGGTAACCACATTTTCTGCATCTGTATTTTTGGCCCAGATAAGGCATATAATCCAATTCTTCACTATTGCATACCGGACATCTTCTTATCTTCATCTTCTTCTTATATTCTTTTTCTTTGCTAGCTTAATCCTAAATAATAATATTAGTATAGTAACTACAATTAAAAACAACAACCAGAGGTAAACAGGATTCTGTGTTATTAGTAAGAACATTCCTGTTATTCCAATTCCTTCTGCACCAGAAATAGCCTCTTCTTTTTTCTCTTCTTCACAAACTTGATATTCTGGTGGTTTATATTTAGTTGTTCCACATTTGTTAAGGTCTTCACACAACCTTGTTTGTGTTCCTTCTAAACATTCAGACCAATCACTACAAACCCAGTTTTCTTCACAAGTTTTTGGGATTTCTTCCTTCCTTTCTGTTATATTTTCTGTTTGATTGGTTTGGGATTGGTTTTGTTGAGGGGGTAAAATTGATATTCCTCCTCCCCCACCACCTCCACCACCGCACACTCCTTCATCTGTATTTCCATCACAATCATCATCTTTTCCATTGCAAGTTTCTGTTTGAGGAAGAACTTGATCCAAACAAGCACCCCAAACCCCATTCAAGCATATCTTACTACCAGCTTTACATATTCCTTTGTTCAAAGTTCCCTCTGGCCCTGTGTAACAAGATTCTGTAAAATTGTCAATTATTCCATCACAATCATCATCTATATCATTACATGCTTCATTTGCTCCTGGATTCACATTCGGATTACTATCGTCACAATCAACAGTAAAATTATAACCGTCTTCATCACAATCAGAACAGCTAACACTAAGGTTTAAATAAACGTAGTTTCCTGAGTCACAATATTGCTCTGGTTCATTAACCCAAACATTAGCTATTTTAAACCTTACATATTTTCCCGTAGCCTCCAAATCAATCTTATAATTTCCAAAACCGGCTGGCGGTTCTTCTGCAGTTCCTAGATATTCTCCTGTATCGTTTAGATGAGCAGTAACCAAGGATGCGTTTGCTGGGTTGCCTTCAACTGTTACTGTACCAAAAAACCTGCATGGAATAGTGATAGCAAGGGCTTTCGTAGAAAAAAGAATAGAAAAAATCAAAAAATTTATCAGCAAAAATTTTGTGTTCATTCTTTCACTTTTCCTAATTTACATAGACATTTATAGCTTTATAAGTCTTTCTATAAAGGTGGTTTTTCTGGTCCTAAATCATATCCACAAATACTTGAATCTATTTCGAGCCTATCTTCTGCGAGCATGTGGATATAATATGGTAAGCTGCTTTGGTCGTTAAAGTATTGCAAATCTGAATATTCTGGATATTCTGGCATGAAAGCAAGCCAATCAGTTCCATTAAAGTACCAAATTATGTCAAAGTTCGCATTTTCTCCTTCGTAAAGTGAACTCAAAACCGTCTCAACTGGATAAGGTCCTCCGTCTCCACATATATCATCCAATATCAATTGTGGAAGCCAGAAGGTATTCCAGCCCACACTCCAATAATGACCATAGTCTGGAATAACTAGCTCATAATTACCGGTTGTATCTATGTAGAACACTACTGTTTTGGAATCTTCCATCATGTTTCCTGAAAGGTCTTGGCAACGTATGTGGTATACGTATAAACCATCGCGAAGTATTCCCAAGTTTGCCTGATGCTCAATGTTGTCGTTGGTATCCATTTGATCCATTGTACCGACATTATCGAATGTATCGTAATAACATACTGCCGGCTCATCTGTCCTTGCATACAACACAACATCATTGTAGTTTATTACACCACTTGGTGCTGATGTTAGTATCTTGGGCGGTATTATGTCTTTTTCTTTACCACCACTTATAGCTACATCCATGTTTCCTGCCTTATCGTATACAGTCAAGGTTAACTGAGTACCTAGGAAGACTGTGCAAAAGCCTGTGGGTGTTGTTCCAGAGCATAAAGCATAGCCGTCGCTTTCTGGAACAATTCTATCGATTCCTGAGCTAGGCTCTGGATCGCTTACAGAATAAACTGCTATGAAGAATCCTATTCCAGGAACTGACCCTGTTATTTGTATGTCTGGTGCTTGAGTGTCGACTATTACCTTTATCTTGTTAGAGCTTGTAGACCAACCTGCCTTATCATAAGCCGTAACATAGTACTCATAGCTTCCATCTGGTTTACTAGCGAAATTTATGGTATTGCCTGAACCTGAATAGACAAGCATATCATTCTCAAATAGCTCATACCTATCAAAGTTTGAATCAGTACCTCCTAACCAGTTTACATCGTAATTGCCGTTTGTATCGTAAGGTGGATTCTCATTTCCGCTAGTGCTGATTGAAACTGGTGAAGGCTTTACCTTATCAACTATTACATCATCGTAATTCGTCCAATCACTTTCATGACCAGCCTTATCTATTGCTTTCACTCTTGCTTCATACATAGCATCAAACAAGTCTGAAATCGTGTAGGTTATCCAGCCTTCTGGATTTGGTGTTCCATAAACAACTATGTATTCTCCGTTAAGCTCTAGTACGTAATGGTCTACTCCAGCTCCTGCATCAGAAGATGGACCCCAATACCATGTTACAATACCATCTCTATCATATCCGTAATCTCCTTCTGAAGAGATATGACCAAAAGGTGAGGGTATTGATGGTGCTTCATTATCTATTATAAATGGTACGCTTGCTGAAGTTGTTTGATGACCAAGATTATCAGTTGCGACTGCATAAACACTATGCTGCCCATCTGGAAGTAAGGTGCTGTCAAAATCACACTGCCATGTTCCGCTTACTAAAGTTGCGTCGCAACTCCAGCCATTAGGATTAACATAAATTTTAACATTTTGAACCCCACTAACATAATCCGTCGCTAAAGCTTTCAAAGTTATAGTTCCGCTTACTATCTCATTCTTTATTGGATTAAGAATATAAACCCCTTCGGGTGCTCCATTATCAACAATAACAATAACCATTTCAGAATAGCCTGTATTGCCTGCTAAATCAGTAGCTTTAGCGATTATTCCATAAGCCATTCCATCTGTTTCTTGTGTTGTGTCCCAATCATAAGTGAAAATACTTGGTCCACCTGTTACGGAATTCCATGTCTGGCCATTATCTGTAGAAACTTTTACTGCACTAGTGTCTAAGTTTTCATCAGTTGCTGTAAACTTAATTTGTTGAGTTTCTTTTACGAATTGGTTGTTTGCAGGAGTTATTATTTGAAGTGTTGGTTTTACTGTATCGACTTTAACAATTATAGTTCCTTCACCTATGTTGCCTGCATTGTCTGCTATTCTTACTGTTAATTCTTGTTCACCTTGTGGGAAGTCTTTGTCTTGCGGTATCATTATTATTCCGTAGCATTTTCTTAATTCATTGTTGTAAGGAACTGTTCCTAGTGAGACTCCACCTAGATTTATGTAGCATGGCGTTCCAGAAGTTATAGTTGAAGTTATTTGTCCATCTTGTGAATCGGTAACATTAGCTTCAACATAAACTTGTTCACCACCAAACAAACTTCCAGCCTCTGGTGATATAATTGTAACAATTGGGGCATGATTATCTATTCCAATCTTTGGCAAGTTCCAACTCAAAATTATGTCTTGCAACACATCATCTACACATTCGGGCTCACATAAGTCATAAGGATCTTGTCCGCATCTTTGTTTTATTGCAAGCTTTATCTCATCAAAGCTATTGGCTTTGTTGTGTAGACTATCTTCTACTCCAACAACAAGTATGTAAATGCCGTCAGGTATTTCTGTGTTTGGAATGGTTGCGTATCCTTGACATTCTTTTGCAGCAGCATTGTAGAGCAAAGTACCTTCGGTTATCAAATCATACTTGTTCCATTTGCTCATGTTAAACATTTTATCTGGGTTGTTGTTGAGGAATTGCATGTCTAGTAAGTAAGCATAGCATTGTGCTCCATTTTCAATGCCAACTGCGCAACTTGCTCCAAGGCCACCACAATTGTTACATCCCTGCTCACATGGGCCATTCGCATTGTTCAAATCTTTAGCTTCAGCAACAATTGGTATATCCTCTCCACTTGAGTACCATCCATCAACAGGCTTCAAAATCAAGACATGGGGTGGTGTGTTGTCTACCATGTGTTGTTGCACATGAATTTGCTCAGTATTGCCGAGAATGTCCTTTGCATACCATTCTATTTGGTGCAGACATTCACCTTCGAGATACAAAGTTTTCTTAAGTTCACATGTTGTGTTGTTAACGACTACGCTCTTCCATAAACCTTGTTCTCCCCAATCGTTGAAATCTCCGTCACAGTTCTTGTCCCATGAAATTCTATAATAAAGTTTCCATGGACCTGCTGCACACGCTACTTCTTTATCTAGGCTTGTCAAAGTTATTGGAGTTTGTGAAGTTACCCAATAACCATCATTCCAATTAGGTTGTCCTACATTCTTTATTGTTTCTGGTGGTGTTGTATCTACTCTATCATATTCAACATGTGTTTCTTCAGTATTTCCTAATTCATCCACACAATACCATTCTAATGTGTGTTGAGAATCTTCACCATATTGTATTGGTTCTGTGTATTCTGTCCATTCAGTCCAACTACCCTCATCTACCTTGTATCTGTAGTATATTTTTACATGATTTACTGGATGGGGTTCTTGATCTATGCAAGTAAGCTCAATCTTGGTGCTTTGATTGATGTAATAATCACAATCTCCTGAGACAGCACATGGCAACTGACTGCATGGAATGGCAGTTCCTATAAAGCTTTTTGTTGAAACAGGCGGCTTGGTATCAACAATATCTAATTCAACATGCTCTTGTTCTTTGTTGCCTAAAGCATCAACACAATACCAAGTAAGCTTGTGGTAAGAGTCTTGAGAGTACTTTATGCTCACAAAATTAGAATCTTCTTGCCATTGACCTTCCTGCCAGTTATCGCCGCTCTCATTCTTCCAATCTATCTTATAATAGATTTTGACTTGGTCAACTGGATGATTACCTATATCAGAGCAAGATAAGGTTATTTCTGTGTTTTGAGTGATGTACCAGCAATCAGCTATTCCTTCTAATGTTTCATTTGGTAAGCAGGCATGCTTTGGTTCGCCTACAGTCTTGCTTGAAACTGGTGGGGTATTATCAACATATACACATTGCTTCTTTACAGGCTCTACATTACCAAGCTTATCAACAGCGTAGTATTCTATTAAGTGACAAGACTCTTCTGCCTTGTAGAATGGGCCCATGTACTCTTGGAAGTTACCTGTACCTGTACATGAAGGACTTTCTTGACAATCTTCTTCTTCAGAGCAGCAAAAATCATCAACAACAGTATTTCTCCAATATATTTTGTCCACACCTACTGCACATATATCTCCACCATCAACTGCTGTCAATGTTATAGGCGTAGAGGAGTTTATCCATTTTGGATATCCACTATCTGTTTCAACTAGTGGTGTACCATAAGTCTTTGTTGTTGTAGGTGGTACCGAATCTACCTTAAAGTATTCAATATCAACTTGGTTTTTATTTCCTAAAACATCTTCACAATAATATTCTAAATCGTGCAATGAATCTTCCATGAAGGTTAATACATATTGATTGCTTCCTGACACGTCAACACAGCAATAATCACCTTCCATCGTTCCTCCAAATTCTGAGCAGTATTGGCTTGTTAACCAAGGTTGTTGTGGATTATCAAATGATATTCTATAGCACATTTTTTCATGGTCTACTGGGTGTGGTACTTGGTCATCCCAGCTGTCGTCGCAATCTAATGTTATTGTTGTTACATTGCCTCTAACCCAGTAGTCGCAATTCTTAATATTAGTTATTTCTATATCGTCCACATACCAACCTTCATAATTGTTAAACAACGAATCTATTGTATCGAACCTGAACTTTATTTTTACAGTTTTTCCTGCATATGTGGACAAGTCAATCGTTACTTGACGCCATTGATCTTCTGGACCTGTCGAATACCAAACTTTAACCCAGCCTGAACCGTCATTCACATAAACTTCTCTCACATCGTAAGGAGAAAGTTTCTCTGTATTTTCATAGCTCCAAAATGTCAATTGTGGGCTATCACCTAAGATAATGTCTTTTGAAATCAACTCTCCTGAATTTGCAGAACCTGTATCATAATTGTGATCTGATTCTTTATTGTAAGCCCAGCTGTGGGTTGGACTATGACTTCTGTATTCAGTTATGTGCCATAAGCCCGTGGCTGTCCAGCCATCTGCTCCGCTTTCTACATCGTCAATAAATTCCATCGTACTACATTCTATCTTCGGTTCGCCAATTGTCTTTATTCCTTGTGGTGGAACTGAATCGACAATGTCGTATTCTGTATGTATGTTTTCTTCGGCATTGTCTAATTCGTCCACGCAGTACCATTTAAGGATGTGCGCAGAATCTCCGGTCTTGTAAATGGTCACGTGGTCATCGTTGACCACTGTCCATTGTGTAGGCTCTCCATCATCAACAATCCAATCCTTATAATAAATCTTCACATGGGTGACTGGGTGAGGATCCTGGTCTGAACATGTTATGGTTATCGGTGTGCTTTGATTTATGAAGTAACAACCATCTGTTGGGTTAGGCATGCCTGGATAATACATCACCTGCTCTTCAGGCGTGCACGCATGCTTCGGGTCGCCTAAATTCTTGTTTGAAACAGGCGGCTTGGTATCAACAATATCTAATTCAACATGCTCTTGCTCTTTGTTGCCTAAAGCATCAACACAATACCAAGTAAGCTTGTGGTAAGAGTCTTGAGAGTACTTTATGCTCACAAAATTAGAATCTTCTTGCCATTGACCTTCCTGCCAGTTATCGCCGCTCTCAT
>JAWCLB010000016.1:0-7262 GCA_039091735.1 Candidatus Aenigmatarchaeota archaeon
CAAGCCTTCGTGGTATCTCGTGTTTGATAGTCATCTCGCTCTCAGCAGGCAGAAATCTTAAGATAAATATTAGCATGATTGCTCCAGCAGCAAATGCTATTATAACATAGAGAGACCCTGGAACAGACTCTAGGATTGATTTCATATGTTATATAGACCCTCCTCCTCTTTTTTTTGATAAAAATATGGCGATTGTAACTATAATTATTATAATTAAAATAATTAAATAACTCCAATGAAACTTTGCTTCTTTACAGTCTTCTGGACAATTAGTAATATTTTCGCTTAATTTCACTTCGCATTTGCCATTCCCGCAGTGACAATCAAAGTCAGTGTAAGCTTCGCAATCGGGGTCGCATACTTTATCTTTTATTAAATCGCAGATGCCATCTGCTGAGCCAGATGGGCAATCTTTAGGGCAATTGAAATAATTTTCTCCTAGCTCTAGTTCACATTTTTTATTTTGATTGCATAGAATGTTTATTACACATACATCTGTATAAATCACATCTCCATTCACATAAATTTCAGTAGGAGAAAGTATGATATCTCCAGGTGCCACTACTTTAAATTTATAGTAAACAGTTTTTTCTGTGTTTGGTAATAATGTAAAGTTCCATTGAAAATATGGATTTCTTAAACCTATCATACCCTCTTCTGGAGCGGGTATTATAGGATTTGGTTCTATCACATCAAACACGCCAACAGTTTCCTCAACCCTAATATTTTTTTCTATGTTTGCATTATTCTTGACTGTTATGTTTATTTGAATTATAGATCCAATACTAGCGGCTTTAGCACACTCTCTATTTACAGAGATTTCTGAGGCATTAACAACATATACAAAACAAAATATTAGTATTGTCCAGCACAACAATCTGATTTTCATCATATTCAACACCCAAAAACATTGCTTCTAGGAGGACAATTGGTACCTCCTTCATCATTCATCATACATGGAGAGCAGCCACCATAACTACAATATGGATACCACGTTCCTGGTGTTGAGCCTGGCCTGTATGGCGGTCCTCTGTTTCCTACTGTATCTGCTAAATGAAATTTTGTGTCTCCTGGAAACTTAATTATGTTATATGCATGTTGAGGACCACAAATAGTATATGCTTCATCCTTTTTATATCCAACACTCCTTAATAATGTTGTTAATACAATGGAATAGCCTGTGCACATCCATGTACTTTTGGACAACATTATTGATGCCGGTTCTTCTATATGAATCATATAGCCTTTCATCCATCTTGCAGCTGGGCCAAGACCATAGAGGGTATATAACCCATAACACTTTTTTCTTGTTTCTTGTGTATCTATCGAACCTAATCCTGATTCAGAGAGTGCCTTATTGCATAAAGAGTGGCAATTACCAGAGCATCTATTATTACAACAGTCTATAATCTCTTTTGCTATATTTTTTACAATTGGATCATAACAAACCTCAAAATAATCACAGCTATAACCTTGAATATTTATTTTGATTGGAGTTCCAAAATTGTTCCAATGCCAACGATTGTAGCATGAAGTAATATCTGTTGGACAAACAGGTATAATAGTACAATTCGTTCCATTCCAAAATTTTCCCTCTGGGCAACAATGACCAGAAATTTTTTCACAGGTTAAATTTTCTGCACACTGAATATTGCATGTGCATTCACCACCTTCTGTTAAATTCTTAACTATTGTGCACCCAAAATTATCTGCACTCTTATCCTTTGGGCAACAAACTTTGCCAAAGTCTTCACAAGTGTTTCCAGATGGGCAATCAACTGAACACAATTCACAATTCTCATTCTTTCCGCAAATTCTGTTTCCACAGCATTCTTCTAATACATTCCAATCTACGAATCCAAATGGACAATCTGGGTCTCGATCACCAATTGTGCAGGTTGGTGAGCAATAGCCATTGCAAATTCCATCACAAGTATAACAGTCATCGTCTTTCAATCCCATAGGATTGTTGTCACTGACATTACCATCACAATCTGGGTCACAAATTCCATTTCTTTGAGCACAGTCAGGGTCGCATATCCCATCTTTCACTCCATAGATATCAGGTTCACACACTCCTGCAATTCCATACTCGCTTGATTTTGCTGGATTAGTAATCTTCATCAGAGAGCAGTCAGGGTCATATGCTTTGTCAGGATTCTTAATATTATTATAACAATCCAAATCACATATACCATCTAAATCACCCTCGTCTATAATATTGTTTTTGTTAACATCTACACAATCAATATCGCACATAACATCTTCTTTTTTACCATTCTCATAACATAGTGGGTCGCATATCCCTTTAGTGAATGAGCACATAAGATCGCAAACATCATCGAAAGGGTCGCATCCCTTTAATGCCACTGTAATCAGAATATCTGGTTGTGGATAACCCTCTTGCCATATCTCTATTAAATCTCCTAATTTCACAGGATAGTATCCTGGGTTGCCTTTAACTATTATTGCATCCGCCCCTAATGGTTTTGCTTCTCTGAAAAAGACTAACTCTTCTTTTGATATACCTATTGTCTTAGGCAGTTTTTTGAATTCGTCTTTTGATAATGAAAATCCTAATTTGACACGAGCATGGACGTCTTTGCACGCACCCTCATGAATTGCAACCAATAGTGTCTTAAATTCCTGAAATGAGATTACTCTATTTTCATAAGCCTCACATATGTTGTAAGGGCTGCCAAATATCACAGAATAAATACCCTCTACTACTAGTCTTACTGACTTAGGGAAAGTTATTGAAATTCCCGATATAGTTGACAAGATAGAGAATCCCAATACCACAATAACAAGCATTAATATGACAGAGATCATTACCTTAAGTTCCATATTAAAATTATTATTAATTTTAGAATAAAAAGATTATGAACTGAGCCTCAGATGGGACTCGAACCCATAACCTTCTGCTTTCACTTCTGGTATACGAGGCAGACGCTCTGCCATTGAGCTACTGAGGCATTTGATTCGACGATTTTATATTTGATACCAAAACTTTTATATAGCCTACTTCATATAGCATAAGTGATTTGTCAATGGAAAAAATAATCTTAATAGGAGGAGAGGCAGGACAAGGAATTGCAAAAACATCTTTATTAATAGGTAAGGCGCTAACGCGTATTGGATATTATGTTTTTAATTACAGGGATTATCCATCCTTGATACAAGGTGGCCATAATTTCAATGTCATAAAAATATCTGAAAAGCCTGTTTATTCGCATGAAAATTTTTATGATGTAATTATTGCGTTGGACAAGAAAACAATTGAAAAACACAAGAAAAATCTTAGAAAGGATGGATTTATTTTGGCTGATTTGGATTTAAAACCAGACATAGGCATAAATATTAAGCAAATACTTGAAAAACTTAATTTACCAGCAATAATGGGAAATAATATCCTTGCGGGTGCATTGTTCAAAATTCTAGGCTTTCCTTTAGCACCTCTTCTAGAATCAGCTGAAAAGGAGTTTGAAAAGAATGCAGAGGCAGTGAAAAATGCAATAAAAGAGGGCTATAATGCTGTTGAGCAAAGGGCAGAATTGCATCAAGAAAGGACTACTAGAAAGGCATACTTCTTAACAGGCAACGAGGCAATAGGTGCGGGTGCAATAGCAGCTGGATTGGATTTATATATAGCCTATCCAATGACCCCGGCTACACCAGTTTTGCATTTTTTGGCCAGCAAACAATCAGAATATAATATCTTAGTTGTACAGCTTGAAAACGAAATAGCCTGCATAAATGCTGCGTTGGGAGCAGGATATGCAGGTGCTAAGGCAATGGTAGGAACATCTGGTGGAGGGTTTGCTCTGATGACAGAAGCAATTAGTTTGCAGGGAATGACCGAAATTCCTTTGGTTGTTTATCTTTCACAGAGAACAGGTCCGAGCACAGGCGCACCAACTTATACAGGTCAAAGCGATTTAAAATTTGCTGTCAATGCTGGACACGGCGAATTTCCTAAGATTGTTGTTGCACCAGGAGATGCAAAAGAAGCATTTTATAGGACAATAGAAGCATTTTATTTGGCTCATAAATATAGAACACTCTCAATAATAATAGGTGACAAGCACCTAGGTGAGAGCAATTATACCTTTGAAAAATTCGAGACACCTAAGATAAGGCCCGAAAGATTCATTGTTGATGAAGAAAAAGAATATAGAAGTTATTTAATAACCGAAACAGGCGTTTCTCCTTTAATGGTTCCTGGGCAAAAACAACAGGTCAGAGTCAATAGCTATGAGCATAATGATTACGGCTTTACAACAGAAGACCCAGAATGGATAGTTAAGATGAATGAAAAAAGATTGAGAAAGATTAAATACATAAAAAAAGAGATAGAAAGATTGAAACCGATATCAGTTTATGGCAAAGGCAAAAAATTAATTATAGGTTGGGGATCAACAAAGGGCGCAATTTTGGATGCATTGAAAGGGCTTGATAATTTTAGGTTCATGCAAATCTCTTATATAATGCCATTTCCTTCAAAGGAGGTTAAAAGGGAGATTGATAGCTCTGAGAAAGTAATACTCGTGGAAAATAATGCAACAGGATTGCTTGGACAGATAATAGCTGAGCAAGTAGGTATTTTTATCGAGAGCAAAATCCTAAAATATGACGCAAGGCCATTTACATCTCATGAAATAATAGACAAAATAAAGAGTGAAAAAATATGAAGATAGAAGATTTAGATACAAAAGAAGAAAAAACATGGTGCATTGGCTGTACAAATAATGGAATATTATTAGCTGTCAAGCAGGCTATTGTAGATTTGGTAAATAGCAACAAAATAAAGCTAAATAATCTTGTCATTGCTACTGGCATAGGCTGTCATGCAAAGATTTATGGCAGAGTAATTCCCACGCTTTTGGGAATAAAGCTTGCAAATCCACAGCTGACTTTGATAGGATTTGGTGGTGATGGAGACACATACGCAGAAGGCATGTCCCACTTTGTCCATGCCTGCAGATATAATGTTGATATGACCATGATAGTGCATAATAACCAGACATTTGCATTAACAACAGGCCAGGCAACACCAACAAGTGAAATTGGATTTAAAGGAAAGTCAACACCATTTGGCACAACAGAAAGGCCGATAAACCCAATTGCTTTGGCTCTGGCAAGTGGTGCCACATTCATAGCAAGAGGTTATGCACTTGATGTAGAACACCTGAAAAATATAATAAAGGCAGGAATAGAGCACAAAGGATTTTCTTTCATAGATATTTTGCAGCCATGTCTTACTTACCATAATACAATCTCTTATTTCAAGGACAGATTCTATAAAATAGAAAATCATGATAACTATGAGAATGCGCTTAAGGAGGCTCTTAAATGGGACTATTCGCTTGATGAAAATGCAAAAATCCCAATTGGCATTTTCTACAAGGTTAATAAGAGAATCTATATGGAATCAAGCCAAAAAACGCCTTTGTACAAAATTAAGAGAGAGATGAATCTAAATGTTCTTGAAGAATTCAGATAAGACTATTTCATTTTAATGGCAATTGGACTTGCTCCCGCATGCCATGACTGTCTTGGCCTTATTTTAACTTTATATAATCTTTCCGAATTGTCATCCAAAATTAGAGCAACACCCTTTTCCCTAGGAAGTTCGTCCATGTATTTTGTGATATCAAAAAGAATGTAGGTTTGCATTATTGATTTTAAGGCATCAATATCATCTTTAGATGTTAATCTATGTGAGATTATTAGATCACATTGTGAAAGCGCATCAGGA
Source organism: Candidatus Aenigmatarchaeota archaeon (assembly GCA_039091735.1). Taxonomy (GTDB): domain Archaea; phylum Aenigmatarchaeota; class Aenigmatarchaeia; order GW2011-AR5; family JAHLMP01; genus JAWCLB01. The sequence goes on from JAWCLB010000016.1 coordinate 5,759, forward strand.
TGAAGCTTGTAGGGCTGTTGGGTTGCTAAAATCAAAGAGATGCCAGGCTGTCTACCCTCTTTAACAATTTTCAGCAGAGCATCAGTAGCTGCTGTTTGGCCGATATTTGGAATAAAATTGTGAGCCTCATCTATCATCATCCAACACATTGGAACCCTCTTGATTTCCTCTCCTGAAATCACAGCTAATTCTTCTTGCCTTCTTGCTTTCATCCTTTCTGAAATTATCTTCCTTGAAACCAAAGCGATTAATAATGCTCTTATTGATTGCGGTGTCAGTGAAATATCTATAATAGAGACCTTACCAGGCTCTAATATTTCTGGCATCTTCTTTACTCCAAAAATTCCCCAGTATTTTGCAGCCGTAAAGAGGTTTTCCAAAGCCATCTTTTCCTTTTCAAATCCTGTTATTGTTTTTATTTTATCTATAATATCTTCTATCGAGTTGGCAGTTGTTTTTGCTAAAACCCTCTGCAATAATATTCCAAGCGGTTCGTTCATCTCTATGTTAAATACAGATAGCCAGTCTGAATAAGTGAGTTGGTTCGGAGATATAGAAAATGTACCGTCAAATATCACACCTGCCTCCTTAAATATGTTCATCTGCCCAATCGGAACATATACCTTAATGTCAAACCCTTTTGGTTTTATGCCCCACTCATTAAGTATAGGACTAAGTTCTGTTGGAGATTTCATTGTCCAGAATATTCCCTGTGTATCTACTATTACAGCACATAAATTTGATTTAACCTCTTCTGGAAGGTTCATAATCTCTTCTGCAAATACACCCATTGAGAAGCTTTTTCCACACCCCCTTTTGCCTGTTAATGTTATAATATGTGGTCTCAAGACATCTAACAAAACCGGCGTAGTGAGATGAGCATCCTCTCCTGTACCAACAAGGTGCTTTCCAATATAAATAGTCCCCTTTGTTCCGAACTTCTTCATATCGTTTTGGTCTCGGCCTATGACGATCTCTGGCATATCAATACAATAATTATTTAAACTTAAGCAAATAAATAGATAAAACATGAAAATCTCAGATCTGACAAGTAATTCAAGAAGGGTTGACCTCGAAGCAACAGTTATAGAGAAAGAATCTCTAAGAGATGTAATAACAAAATATGGTCAGACAAGGGTTGCTAATGCAGTAATAGAGGATGAGACAGGAAAGTTTAACATATCTTTGTGTGGAGAGTATGCGGACAATGTTAATGAGGGAGATAAAATTAAAATCACCAATGGTTTTGTTACAGTATTCAACAATGAATTACAGCTTTCTGTCGGAAGATACGGAAAACTTGAAATATTGAATAAATAAATATTTTTCAATCATTGTAGGTAAAGTTCTTTGATTTAGAATGTAATCTAATTGATTAAGCTTATATAAAGACTCAACTAACTCAATAATTCTGGCATCTGTCATACTTCTTATCTCTTAATAATTTTAGTATATTGCTATATGATTTTTCTTAAAGCCTTGCAAGAAATCATAAGCTAGCTAA
>JAWCLB010000017.1:0-6262 GCA_039091735.1 Candidatus Aenigmatarchaeota archaeon
TTGAAGATAAGGGCTATGATAAACATCAAGAACTTAGAAAATTCATTTCAGAAGAAAACTAAGAAATTTGATATTTTGTTGAAAAAATGTGTTGAATATTTGAAGAGAGGTTAGTATTGGGATTAGGGTATTGCTAGAACAAAGTGCTTAAATTTTGTTTTTGAATAATTTGTATAATGCAGTTTTATAAAAAAGTTTAAAAACTTGTTTCTTGTTTTATTTTTCATTAATTTTGATTAGAGAGATAGAAAGTGATTCCGAAAAAAGTTTTTTTCACTAAAGGAGTTGGCATACACAAAGACAAGCTAGCAAGTTTTGAGCTTGCATTAAGAGACGCGGGAATAGAAAAGTGCAACCTTGTTTATGTTTCTAGTATTTTTCCGCCCGGATGCCAGATAATTCCAAAAGAAGAGGGTTTAAAATTGCTTAAGCCAGGACAAATAACATTCTGTGTTATGGCCAAAAACGAAACAAACGAACCGAACAGACTTGTTGCTTCAGCCATTGGTTTGGCTGTACCTTCTGACAAGAATGCTTATGGCTATCTTTCTGAACATCATACTTTTGGAGAGACAGCAAAAAAAGCGGGAGAGTACGCTGAAGATTTGGCAGCAACAATGTTAGCTACAACTTTAGGAATTCCATTTGATCCGGACAAAGCTTGGGAAGAAAGAGAGCAGGTTTATAAAGCGAGTGGAAAAATTTTCAAAACAACAAATATCTGCCAATCTGACGAAGGAAATAAAGATGGATTGTGGACAACTGTTATTGCCGCGGCTGTATTCGTTGACGACAAAGTCGAAAGCCAGAGCGCCGCTGAAAACGACTTGCACTTGCCAAACCAATCTACTTTGCCTACACCCAGTAATTCTAATCGTCATTCTAATAGCACTAACGGAAAGAGGTAAGATTAAACTTATTTTGTAGTTATAAGTTTAAGGCACAGCCATAAAAAATCTAGGCGGTACCTAATTTTTGGTTTTTCTTCTCTTAAAATTATTCGTTATGTTGTGACACATCCAATGCCTTAAAGGATTTCTCGCCGAGGCTCACAACTTCTGATTTCCAATGTAACTTGTAGTAAACTTAAAATCATTCTTTAACTTGCTAAAAAATCCAAACAAAGGTAATAGACTGAATCTTAATAGTCTAGGAGAATTGTACGATTATAGAGAACATTCGAGCATCGGCATTCAAGCACCGAGTTTGCCCGATGGCAAACTCGCCTTTTCTGAAAGAAAAGGTTGGCTCGCATCAGCGAGCCAAGTGCTTGAATTTTTTAGAGTATATCAAAATTTATAAATCCCCGGCTACTAGAAAAGAAATGAAAAAAGTGGTGTTAGTTTGTGCATTCTTGATTTGGGTTTTTGTGTTTATGGGTAATGTTAATGCAACATTTCAAACATGGAGCGCAGATTGTGAAAGTGGATATTACGGAGGAAATGCGCCAAGAATAGTAAGATATGGCAGTTCTTCAAGTTCGAATGGTTATGATGTCTGTGAAGGCTCAAAAAATTGTGTAAGTGCATGGGACAACAGTCTTGGCCCGGTAACTTGTGGATCGGTTGGTCCTAGAAGCTATTGTTGTGTTGCTGGTGGTGGTACAGCAACTTGTGGCTCTGGAAAAACTATGGAAACATGGCGAAAAGATTGTGAAAGTGGATGCTGGCAAGGAATATCCGGGGTAATAAGATACAGCAGTAGTAATGCAAACGGTTATGATGTTTGTGGTGGTTCTGACAAATGCATGTCTGGATGGACAAGTGCCGAGGGAGGACATACGGTAGGTTGCGGTTCTATTGGGAGCATTTATAGTTTTTGTTGTAAATGCACTGATACAACTTGGATGCCCGAGCCTTCAAGTGTTTGTTCTGGCGTAACATTTACACAAACAAGCAATTGCGGAAGAACAAGGCAATCAACAGGAACAGCTAATTGTAATTGCACAGGAGTAGAGCCAACTGGAGCAGGCGTAATAAAAGGGCCTTCAAATTTTACAACGCAGGGCTATTCTTATACGCCAAAAACATGGACCTATGATAATACTGCAAGTACAAGCACGCCTTGTAAATGGAAGTGTGATATTGGCTATCAACAATCTGGAAATTTGGCACAATGTCAGGGAGTACTGGCGGGATGTAGTTCAAAAATAACCAAAAACACGATTTTAACAAACGACTTATTAAACTGCCCAGGAAATGGGCTTGAAATTTCAGCAGACAACGTTATCTTAGATTGCCAAAATCACAAGATAACTGGAAGCGGAGCAAGCTTGGCTATAGGCATAAATATAACTGGAAGGAGAAATGTAACAATAAAGAATTGCGAGATTCAAAACTTTTCAATAGGGATTTATCTTGAAAACAGCAAGCTATCAAAAATAGAATCAAACAATGCAAATAACAACGGAAACGCTATCTTAATCTTAAGGGGCGAGAACAATACAATTTCTTCAAATACGTTAGAGAACAACAAATTTTATGGAATTTTAATGAGGAATTATTCATATAACAATTTGGTAGAAAGCAACATTATCGAATTTAATCGCTATTATGAAATTTATGTAGCATATCATAGCTATTATAATATTTTTAGAGCGAATACATTAAAAGGAGGAATTGCTGGAATATGGTTTGCTGATAATTCAAGCTACAATTCGATATACGATAATAGGATAATAAATAATACAAACGGAATTGTGTTTCAAGCAACTGCTTTAAGAAATAATAATAACATAGTCTACAACAATTTCTTTAACAACACACAAAATGCAGTCGGTTACGGAATAAATTATTTCAACATAACAAAAACATTCGGCACAAATATTATAGGTGGACCGTGGATAGGAGGAAATTATTGGAGCGATTATACTGGGCAAGATACAAATAATGATGGAATAGGTGATACAAATTTGCCTTATAACTCGAGCAATAATATTTCTGTTGGTGGGGATTGGTTGCCTTTGACAACTACCTCCAACGCCTCCAACAGCAAATTGTACCTGGCCTGTTCAGATTGTATGTAGCGAGTATAATGATTTTAATAATTGTCAAACATCCGGAAACGGTACGTGTTGTACGTGGATTAATGATATTTGCAAACCAGTTCCGGGCTCTGGCGCGTGGTATTGTATCAAGGACGGAATTGTTGATTTTGACAAAGGCGAAGAATGCGATCCTGGAAATGCAACAGTACCACAAAATCTAAGTGGTAAGACATGTCTTAGCGAAGGCTATAAAGCTGGAACACTTTCGTGCACACAGTTCTGCACTTTGAATTATGATTTATGCACAAGCGATTGTATTCTTAACGCTTCTGGAAGCTTTTGGGCTGATACAGGAAAGTCAAGCGCCTCGGATTGTAAAAGAAAAATCGATAATGTTTGGAAAACTTGTTGCGTAAGTGGAAAAAGTTGTGTGGAGGTTGATAATAATTGGAGATGTGTTATGACTGGCATACAAAGATGTTCTGATTATACGAGTAGGACGGAGTGTAACAACTTTGATTCTTGGATTGCTGAGGCTGATGTTGAGGCCATAAAAGGAAACACTGCGTTTTGCGGAAGTCAAAGTAATAGCGGAATTTATGAGTGTGTTTGCTCGTGGAATTCTACACTTGGAAAGTGCCAGCCCAAATGGAACATTTTAAGTATAACAAACAGAGACATTGTTTTAGGAAGTTGTTCTTATTCTGTAAGCGAGGGCGAGTGCGATGAAACAGGATTTAAACAAATAACTTATACTGCAAGTGGAACAGCTGATGGATGTTCTGGAAGCTCGTCAGTTTCTGTGCCTTGTTTCGCAGCAACAGAAATGCCGTTCTGGAGTGTTTGGGGAGTTTTGATTTTTGTTGGGCTGGTTGTTGGGTTTTATTTGATAAGAAAAAGATAGATTTGATGTTTGAATTAATGCAGAAAGCAAGTTTGCCTTAATTGTTCAAATACCTGCTGATTTAATTATCAGGCAAAAAAGCTTAGCGTTTGTATTATTAGGAGGGTTTTTGTAACTACTTCAGAATAACATAAAACCACAAGGTTTATATACCAAAAAACCTATGAAAAATCATGAAAAAAGGGCTGTTAATAGTAGAAGATGAAGCAGTTAGAAAAGCAGGAGGCAGTTTAGAAGAGAGGATTGGAAATTATAATAATGGGAGCTTAGTGATGTTTAAGAAAAAAAGCTTGTTACAAAGAGTTTTACCTTTGCTTGCTTCTGGAGTTTTTGCGTTTAGTTCTCTTGTGGGATGTAGAGGTGGCTCGCCGCAAAATAATCCTCCTGTAATTGAATCAATAACAGGAGATTCTGTTAAAGATGAGGGACAAAGCTTTTATGCAAAGATTAATGCAAGTGATCCCGATGGAGATTCGATAAGCTATTCTGCAGCAGGTTTGCCAGCAGGTTTAACGATAAATTCAAACACAGGCGAGATTACAGGAACGCCAAGTTATACTTCTGGAAATCCTGCTGGTGGTTCAAAGATTTATGGTGTTAGCGTAACAGTAACTGACAGCAAAAATGCAAGCGCTTCACAAAGTTGGCAACTAACAATAAATGATGTTAACCGAAATCCTGTAATAACCTCGACTCCTGGAACAAATCCTTTGCCTCATGCTCAACTCAACACAACTGAGCTTGTTTATGATGTTAATGCTAGTGATGATTTAGACGAAAGTTTGACTTATGAAATTTTAAGCAATCCATATTCTTGGCTTTCAATTAATTCTAGTACTGGCGAGATAACAGCGAATAATCCGCCTGAAGCTTTGCTTGGAAATTATGCAAATGTGACAATTGAAGTAAGTGATGGAAAAGGGGGAACTGCTTTACAAGATTTGGATGTTTTGGTTTGCTCGCAATATCAAGATAAAACAAATAAAACAGAGGGCTTGATTATTGTAAATGATTCTTCTCTTGCTGGAACTTGGCAAAGGCTTGCTGATTATGAAACAAGAAAAGGCATTAAAACAGAAGTTGTCACTGCAGACAACATTTATTCTAGCTATCCTGGTCGCGACAATCCAGAAAAAATAAGAAATTATTTAATAGCAAAAAAATCAAGTAAGCCTGAGCTAGAGTATGTTTTGTTAAATAGCACGCCAACAAGAGGAGTGTTTGCTGAAACATGGAATTTTTATCCTAACAATTTACAAAGACTTAATATGATATGCGATGCTTACTTTTCCTGCTTAGAAGGCAATTGGGATGCTGATAATGATGGCATTTTTGGTGAGTGGGAAGACAATGTTGATAGAACAAACGAGTTAAATGTAGGAAGATTAGAGTTTACAAACACAACAGATGTTGATAACTATATTAATAATGTTATAGCTTATGATGCTGATTTAAGCAAAGCAAACAATCTTGTTTTTTCTGCTGCGTATCATAATCCACCAAATGAAGACGGCGCTGAAGAAAAAGATTTTATTTATACATCTATTCCATTAACAAACAAAATTGTAACAAGACTTTATGAATCTGGTTACAATGGCGGGCAACCTTTGAATAAGGCGGCTTTAATTAATGCTTTAAACTCCGGTTGTAATATCTGGAATCATGAAGCGCATGGGAACGAATTAGAAACTTATTGTGGAGAAATAAATTGGTTTGATAGAAATGACGCACAGAGTTTAACAGGAAACCCTTTTTTTGTTTATTTTGTGTCATCTTGTACGGGCAATATCTCAATTCCAGATGACACGATAACAGAGGCTTTGCTTAAGAACAAGGCAATTGGAGTTATAAGCCCAAGTGATGTTGGTATTTACCCGGGCATTTCTGCTAATTTCGATATCTTTTTTTTTAAAAAATTATACTTAGAAGGCATAAATTATTTTGGCAAGGCATTTTCTGAAGTGAAAGATTATGTTGCACCGGTTTGTTTTCCAAGTGGAAATGGTAAAAATTACGATTGGGTGTACAAGAGTTTGAATTTGTTCGGATGGCCCGGGATATGCATAAACACAGATAATCTTGGGAATCTCTCAATAGAACAAGCATCAAGAACAGATGCTTACGAGCTTACAACAAAACTTAATGGAATAGCTGAGCCAAATACGAAGGTTACAATTGTGACGCCTCTTGGAGTTTATGCTGGAGTTTCTGGGACTGATGGCAGATTTGTTTTGCCTTACACGCCAAATTCTGGCAACAAGATAACAGCAACAAAGCCGAATTGCAGGATTGCGAAAATAAACTGACACGCGAATTTTCAAAAAACACCATATTTCAAAAAATTGATTTTTATTGGTAATCAAACAAGCACG
>JAWCLB010000018.1:0-6003 GCA_039091735.1 Candidatus Aenigmatarchaeota archaeon
TGCCATCAGCGGGTTTAAAAGAGGAGATTTAGTATCAGTAAAAATAACACCTTTTGATGGAAAAGATTATGGTAAACCAAAAGTCTTAAAGACTGAAATAAAAAATACTGCACCGAGAATTATCGAACATAAGAAGGCAAAAATTGAAGGACTTTTATATACCTATCAGGTCAATGCTACTGACGCTGATGGTGATAAACTGACTTATTCTCTTAAATATGCACCTGACGGAATGAGCATAGATCCATCCACAGGATTTATCAAATGGAATGTTCCTCCTGAATTTAAAGGCAAAGTTCCAGTCACTGTCTCTGTGACTGATGGATATGGTGGAGAGGCAGTGCAGAGCCTCACGCTTGAGATACAACTTTAAATAGAATAAATTACTATAAATACTTCCTTATCATTATGATACTAAAATGAAAGACAATAACTTGTGCTATACTTTTTATATATCATTAATTAATGAGTATTAAAGGTAAAAGACAGTTAAATGAAAGGAAATTTACAGGTTGGGAAGAATTACCTGATGGTGGCAGAAGATATTGGCTTGAAGTGAAAGGAAGACATGGCTGGAAGGCAAGATATGTTAAATAAGTAGATGTCTCGGAAGAAACAGTTAAATTTTATCAAGAGATATATGATGGCAAGGGCAACCTAATAGAAATACATGAAAAATTTCCTTTTGATAAAGGTCACAAAAGGATAAAGGAAGAATAGTAATGGTTCTAACAAGAAAAGAGCTTGCAGAAATGCTTATAAAATATATAAACAGAAAGATTGATCTGCCGAATCTAGTCAGTTGGGCAGAGGATATGATAAAAGAAGCCGATTTTGAAGATGAGAACTTTGAACTTATAAGAGAAATTATTGCTCATATAGGTTTTGCAGATGTCCGTGAATTTGGTCTTACATGGGATGATTGTTATGATTATCTCCATAAACTGGGTTATAATGTAAAAATAGAATTAATAGAAGTTTAACCAGGTTATCTATTCTCTCAACTCTTTTATTTCTGCCATGATTTGCCCCTTTCCATATGTATGCTATAGATAAACAAGGAGAATAATCATGAAGATAGAATATAGCAAATTTTTTGTTAGATGAAGTAAGTCATATTTGATTTTATCCTACTTATTTAGTATAATTCCTACTATAAGACTGAAATTAGGAGGATATATGTTAATAACAACAAAGGTAAGCAAAAAGAGCCAGATTGTCATCCCAAAAGAGATAAGAAAAACTATAGGGATATCAGAGGGAGACGAGCTGATTGTTGATGTGGAAGGAGACAGAATTATCCTTAAGGTAAAGCCCAAGAACTACACCAAGAAACTTCGGGGATTACATAAGAAAGTCTGGCAAGGCATAGATCCAAAGAAATATGTCAGAGGCGAGAGAGAATCTTGGCAATAAAGGCAATCAGGGATAAGATTATCGGTATTGATACCATGGTTTTTATCTACCACTTAGAGGATCATCCTGATTATTCTCACTTAACAGAGAAAATCTTTGAAGCTGTTGAGGATGGGAAGTATAATGCAATTACCTCAGTTATAACATTGATAGAAATCCTTGTTAAACCCAAGAGAGACGGCAACCTGACAGCAGTAAAAGACTATAAAGACCTTCTGCTAACTTTTCCTAATTTTAAGATTTTTGATTTAGATATGAAGATATCTGATATAGCTTCTGACCTCAGGGCCAAGTATGGTATAAAGACTCCAGATGCTATTCAGATAGCTACTACCCTATACGGAGGTAGTAAGAGCTTCATAACGAACGATGATTCATTGAAAAAAGTTGAAGAGGTCAATGTGCTTCTTCTTGATAACTTAGTTAGAACTATGTAATATTTAACTCATTTTGTTAGGATTGGCTACCATTGAGTTCGTAAAATCTTCAAGGAAATTCCTCAAATTTCATCAGAGAAAAAAAGTGATGCCAAACTTTTGAAAGTCAACTGTAGAAGATAAGTTATAATATGAGTCAATTGGATATATGCTCGAAACTATTATGAAATTAGCACAGGATTACGAAATAAATGCTTTAGAGAAGGTTGCTAAATCTCTATCAGTAATATCAGAGGTAGAAAAAATAGTATTCTTTGGCTCTCGTGCAAGAGGAGTATCCAGGCAAGAAAGATAGATCAAGATTATAGAGAATATGTAGAAATAAGTAGTGATGAGGCATCAGATTCCTTAAAACGATCAGAAGAATTTATTAAGGACTGAATAAGAAATAAGACCTTTTAATTTTGAATTTTATTTTAAATTTTAGATTTAAGGCTATGAAAACTGATTTATGCTTTCATCCAAGACAGATATCAAAAATAGAGGTTGAAAAATCTCTGCCTGATATCATTGACATATTGAAGCGACATAATATCTCACTTGCTTATCTCTTTGGTTCTATACTTTTTGAAGATACGAAGGCTCCAGATCTTGACATTGCAATTTACATAAAGCACCCCATCAAAAATATATTTGACTATTATAATGATGTATATTTTGACATCTGTGATATTTTCAAAGCTGATAATATTGATTTGGTAATTCTAAACAATGTTTCTCCTTTATTTAGATATGATGTTATCAAAACAGGCAGACTTATCTATTATCAGACTGAAGAAGTAATAGCAGAATTTATCGTAGATACACTTTTCAAATATGAAGATATAAAACCTTTTAATGAAGAATACAGAAAAGAGTTACATAAAAGGGCAAAGGAGGGCCTCTTAATGGCTGAAAGGAAGATAAATAAAGAAAAAATTTATGGTTTTATTGACAACATGAATAGGTCACTGGATGAAATAAAGTCTAATCTTGGAGATAGAGATTTTATTGCTTTTAAAGAGGCTAAGAACATAAGAGAACTCTGTGTACATTATTTAAGAATAGCTCTTGAAAGTGTCTTAGATATATGCCGTCATATCATAGCAGTAAAGGGATTGGGTATTCCTGACATGGAAAAGGAGAATCTCATAGATGTCATGGGGTCAAATAATATAATACCACCTGGTTTTGCAAAGAAGATTCGTGGAATGCAGGGTATGAGAAATGCTATAGTTCACGTCTATTGGAACTTAGACTATGAAAAGATATACAGAATGATTAGAGAAAATATAAGTGATTTTGAAGACTTCGCAAGGTATATCATAGAATATCTTGGAAAAGAAAACAATTGATACTGTTTAATAAAGCAACATGCTAAATCTTGAATCTTCAATCTTGATTTTTAGACACAAAACAAATTATTAGTTTTTTATTTCATGTTAAAATTGAGCCTATTTCTTAAGTCCCCTCTGTTGAAACTATAATTTAAAGAATATAAAATATTTAAAGCTCTCCATTTATGAACTCGATTTTGATATGAGGAGGAATAAATATGTCAACGTCTAAAAATACTTTTATAATATATAAGCCAAACCAGAGGCGTGAGCTGAATTATTTACAGACATGGATCATAATGACCAAAAATATTATCAATTCAAGGGACTTGATCTGGCAGCTCTTTAAGAGAGATTATTTTGCAACATATAAAAAGTCTTTTATTGGAATAGCATGGGTACTTTTCTCTCCAATTATTGGAATTATTTCATGGGTTTTTCTCCGTGGTGCAGGATTTTTAAATCCAGGTGATGTTGGAATTCCATATCCGGCGTATGTACTTATTGGTACTTCAATGTGGGGACTATTTATGGGATTTTTTTCAGCCTCAACTCAGATGTTGGAGACAGGTAATAGAATAGTTATACAGGTGAACTTTCCACATGAAGCACTTCTCTTTCCTCAAACTGCAATACATTTATCTAACTTTTTTTTCTCTTTTCTTGTTAACATTATAGTTCTCATCATTTTTGGAATCAAACCAAGTTGGGGTATCATATGGCTTCCTCTCGTTATTTTGCCCCTATTCTTCTTTGGTTCAGCCATTGGGCTTATTACTTCTATTATTTCGATTGTAGCCATTGATATTAGTAAAATAATTAGTACTATAATGGGACTTTTACTATTTATTACTCCAATTATATACTCTGATAAAATTGGCAATGTCTGGGTGCAACAGCTCATAAAGTGGAATCCACTCACCTATCTTGTATGTTCAGCACGTGACATCGTCTTATTTGGAAGACTTTATCATACTACTGGCTATTTTATCTGTGCCATTATTTCATTTATTGTTTTTCTAATTGCTGGACGCTTATTTTATGTATCTGAGAATAAAATAATAGAGAAGATGATTTAATGATTGTGAATACAGTGGTTAAAAAGCCACCTGCTTTCTCTACCTTAGACCAACAAGAAACGGTATTATCTGTCAAAAATGTGTCAAAAAAATTTTGTAAGAACTTAAAACTCAATATGTTTTATGGTTTAGTTGATCTCTCAAAAAACCTTCTTGGATTAAAACCTAATTCAACCCAACTACGCAAAAGCGAATTTTGGGCTGTAGATGATGTCAGTTTTGACTTAAAAAGAGGACAGATACTTGGATTAATTGGAGTCAATGGATCTGGAAAATCTACTCTCTTAAAATTGATAGCAGGAATATTTCCTCCTGATAAGGGTGAAATAATCGTAAAAGGCAGGATTGGTTCACTGATTTCACTCGGTGTGGGTTTTCATCCTCATATGAGTGGGCGCGAGAATATCTATCTTAATGGTGCCATTCTTGGAATGAAATTTAAGGAAATAAATTCAAAAATCCAATCCATTATTGACTTTGCAGAATTAGGCGATTTTATAGATGCTCCTGTTGCAACATATTCTTCAGGCATGAGAGTTCGCCTCGGATTTTCCATTGCCATTGCTACTAAGCCGGATATTTAGAGCAAAATGTTATTATGAAATAGATAAGATATCTAAAGAGTCTGCCATTATTTTTGTATCCCACAATATGGCGAACATTACAAGGATATGCACTGATATCATGGTAATGGATCAGGGTCAAATAAAATATCAAGGCAATGACATCGCTGCAGGCATTGATTATTATTTTTCTTTGTTTCCAGTGGGTAAAAGTAGTATCACAGGGGCAGGAAAAGCTAAGCTTCATAGAATAACTTTCTTATCCAGCAGCTGTAGTAGTTTAGATTCAGACAACAATATCTTCAAAATTAAATATCTAGATACCCTCACAATTGAAATACATTTTTCGATGGATTCTTCTGTCAAAGAGGCTATTATGATTATATTATTTATTGATAAGGAATTTAACCATGTATCAAGTTCTAAATCAGACCTCTGTAATTTTACGATTCTTAATAATTCACCTGAGATCACCCTGCATGTAAAGTTTCCAAATATCCAGCTTAGTCCTGGAATGTATTCTGTAGCGATCAAGATTATAGATAAAAATACAGACGAGGTTTTGTTAAATTATCATAATATTAAAGATTTTCTGGTAACAGGAGGTTTTAGTGTTCCTGCCTCTGTCCATTTTCAGGCTGAATGGAGCTATGTATAAGATTATTAAAAAGAGCGATATAGTCTTAGCTAAAACAAAATTTAGCAAAATATTGAGAAATTGTTTGTATGTCGATCTTGTTTATGCATTTGGTATAAGCATGGTTATAAACTATTTTTTGGTAGTGTTTTTGACTGCTTTAGGATTATATGATACTGTCAACTCTTTTATGCAAATTCTCTCAAGGGCTTTATTCTCAATGGTTTCCATAGTTATCAATTAAGCTGCAATCCCTTCAAGTTTAGATACTCTTATAGATGCAAGAATCGCTCTTGCCTCCTTTGTCATATCCACTCCATACCATCTGAGTTCTTTAAGTTGCCAATAAACCATTGCCAATGCCCTCTCTTCATCTTGAAACCTTCCGATACCTTTAGTCCTTCTCTTAACTTCTCTGAAACTCCTCTCTACAACATTTGTCGTCCTGAGTCGCTTCCAATGCCTATAAGGATACTTATAATAAGTAAGACATAACTCGATATCTTCTGTGAGAACATCTACCGCTGAGGGATACTTCCTACCCCACCTGTCCTT
>JAWCLB010000019.1:0-5979 GCA_039091735.1 Candidatus Aenigmatarchaeota archaeon
TTCTGATGTTTCTCATCGTCTTTTTGACATCATCAAAAGATTTTGGGTTTGTTTTTAGAATGTTAAGCATCGCTTTTTTACCATTCTCCCAAATTGTTTGATAAGGATAAAACTGATCAATGATACTACAAATCCAAAAAAGAAAGATTTCTTCAGAGGGTTTAATTTCTTGAACGTTAATTCCTCCCCAATCAATTAGTTTTTTAAATCTAAGTTCATCAAGCTTAATACAAACTTCTGTAAATTGTTTTTCTTTTTCATTCATATTTTGAATTTTGCTTTCGAATTATTAAAGCTTTGTCTAGAATACAAAAATGATACGGCTAATTTAATTTTCAAGCGGAAAGTCAAGAGGAAAGTTAACTAGATAAGCAAGAATTGACAAAATTATTTCAGAAATTAAGGAGGAAGCACGGTTCAGCTAAGGGGTCAAGAAAGGGTTGAAAGCGATTAGCAAGGGTTCACTCGAGGGATCAAACCATATCCTCGGCGTGCTTGCTAATCTTTATATGCTTTTCTTTCCATATCTTGAAACTTAAGCGAAATGTCTAGAGGAAAAATCAAGGAATGAAGCGGTAAGAGCCATGCTTCCTCCTGAAGGAAGTTGGGAAGCATGGGTCTGGAAGAATCTAAAGTATTGCTTGTTTGTGGGATGCATTCGAACAGATAAAGTATTTGAGATAAATTCATATCAGGAGCGTATTGCTTGTTTGTGGGATGCATTCGAACAGATAAAGTATTTGAGATAAATTCATATCAGGAGCGTATTGCTTGTTTGTGGAGATGCATTCGAACAGATAAAGTATTTGAGATAAATTCATATCAGGAGCGTATTTAATATAGCTAAGGCTAAAAGTTCATTTGACCTTTTTTTAATTTATATAACTCCATATCATAATCACTATATTGATTCTGAAGGAGTATCAACATAACTAGTATAAAAGATATTCCACAAGCAATAGCCACTATATCTATATAAGCAACACCCTTGAAATACAATGCTCTTTTTCTAAGATGCCAACCTACTGTCTTCATACTTATAAAATTATCATCGTATATCCCTCCATGTACTTAGAGCGAATACACAGTAGAGATGCACATTAAAGCGCAGTTGTTTCCTAAAAGAAAATCTTTTTGAATCAATGTGAATATCATTGTTAATTGAAATTCTAAAATATGAGATTTAACATACAAATAATATTTTCTCTTTTCTATTATAACAAACTAAATCTTGAGATTCTCAAAATACTTTTCTCTTAAAAATACAGAAAGTGCCTTTTTCTTCTTTATAAGCCCCCATAATTTTTCATGTTCTAGAATCTTTGATTTGGATATATTTTTTGCTATATAATTTGGTATACCATCTTCTAAGAGTTTATCATAGTCCCTATTCAGAAAGGTTTTAAGAAGCATATCAGCTCTTGTGAATACTCTCTTCTTCTCGACAACCCATAAGCCTTTTTCTATATAAGGCCCGTACAAGGCATTCTCATATTTTTTCAAAAAGTCTTTGCTGTTTTTAGTGGCAAATATCGAAGGCCCAATTTTTTTCTCTATGGCCGGTGGTGTCCATTCCTCGACCTCAAAAATCAGAATAACTTTATTTTTTAACACAAATTCATATTTTCTTAATGTCTTGAATTCGTTGTAATTCAATAACTTATCTAAGCGCTCAAGGGCTTTTCTTAACTGAGGATATAAGATATCATCAATAATATCTGGCTTGTCAAATAATATGCCCAAAAATTTTGTTTTCCTGTCCTGAAGCTTCTTTATCTCTTTTAAAGACAACTCTTTTTTTATAGGAAAAAAGAACCTTATGTCCGGACTATTTAAGTACTCCTCGGCTTTATTAACGAATTTTACAAAATTCTCATGAGAAAGGGCAGCAGTAACATTTCTATTTTTGTCAACTGGGTCTATGAGTATTAATGGCGCGTTTTCGAACCTCTTTCTTATCGCTTTTGGGTCTTTTGGCCAAAGCCCTTCGATGTCTATTATATGTCCAGGCTTGTATTTTGACACACTTTTCAGTACGCTTTCAAATGTCCCATGATGTATTATTAGCAGTTCGCATGCATATCCAGAGAGCCCTGACCTTTTTGCGTCAGAGCCATAGATTCCAATACCTTTGCAAAACTGTTTTAACAATCTAGCATCATCCTTAAGGCTTGGGTCAAGCCTCGAGATTATATACTCAATATGCAGGGGTGATCTGTCAACAGCAGATAATATCTTCTCACCCTTCTTTATCCTATAACAAGGAACTATGTCTACTGTCTTTCCATTTATTTTGGCGTGCAGATACGGGTGTTCAGCATATTTTATTACATACCTCCCTTCAAACACCTTAACAATCTTTTTAGCGTATTTTATACCCCTCTTCTCAAGCATGTCCCTTGAGACAGACTTTGGAAACATCAAAAACAAATCAATGTCGTGGTCGCCACTCAACCAAGTCCCCCTTCCAATTGAACCTACAATAACAGGCTCTGTATCAGTAATAGTTTTTGCTACTCTAATCAGATTTATTATAAATTCTTTAATCTCATTTTCTTCAGCTTTGCTTGGTTTTATCTTCTGAAGCACACGATTTCTGATAGTATCCATTTTATCACAGAATAATTATTGCTTTTGTTATTAAAAAAATTAAATCGATAAATCAACTTAATCTTTTATTTATTTCGTCAATCAGCGAACTAATAAAGCTTTTTAATTGAAAATGCTAAATATTTTTTAGGTGAAGACCAATGATATTTGGTGCAGGACTTGACACAGCAATAGCAATATTGTTGTGCATGGTGCTTGCCCATCATGTACAACTCACAAAGAAGATAGAAAAAGCGTTTAAATGGATCGGAGCAGGAGCAGTATCTTTTGTCATAGCAGGCATTTTTGAGCAAACACCATATATCTCAGTGTGGATTACTGCTTACGGAACCAACTATGGGGTTGCCCTCTTTGCAGTAATTGGCTGGATATTGGTGTTAATAGGTGGTCTGAAAGTATTATATCAGCTATTGGCAGAATAACATGCATGTTTTGATTTTTCTTCTTTTTATTTATTTTTTACCAGCTATTTTGAATGTCCTTACTATAATATTTAATCCTTGATACAATAACTAAAAGAGTAGATTATTTATCATAATAGTTCTTACTCAGCGATGGCATCAAGCCCCCTATTATTACAAAGGTGTCTTAAAAGGCTATGACCTTCACAAGCTCAAAAAACCTTTAAATATTTACTTCTACTAATAATTAAAAATAGGTGTTAGAAAATGAAAACAGAAAAAATCGGCGAGCTAGCATTTATAGCTTGCGTAGTGATAGCAATAATAGCAGGGATAGCAGCGCCATCAAATGGAACAGCCCTTGCACTCCTCGTTGTATTGGGGATAATAGTGGGCTTTGTGAATATCACAGAGAAGGAAGTAACATCATTTCTGATAGCAGCAATAGCCTTGTTAGTAGCTGGCACAGTAGGTTTATCACTAATACCAGTCGTTGGCAGCATGTTAGATAATATACTAGACTACATAGGGGCATTTGTTGCGCCAGCGGCGATAATCGTATCTTTAAAGGCAATATACTCGCTAGCAAGCGGAAAATAAATTTCTCTAATTTTTTTATTTTTCTTATTTTCTTCTAATTGTCTGTATCTTTAAGAGAGTTTTATCTCTTACCTTCATAGAAGTTGCCCAACAAAGCTCTTTTTCCCATAAATCTATTTTGAGAATGTCAAAGGAATATCCTTTATTAATTCTTGCTTTATTTATTATCTATTATGTCAGTTGCATCAAAAGTAAAAAGACTTCTGGGACTGGAAAGGCATGAAAAAAGGGAAGTAATAAGGAGCTCTATAGATGATGTTATAAATATAATAAGAAAAACTAATAAAGACGAGATAAACAGCATCGAAAAAGAGTCAAAACAATTCAAAAACCAAATACTTTCTGACTTTCGAGAATTCAAGAAAATAATCGAAGATTTTAAGTCACTTAAACATTTTGATGACCTCTCGAAAGCGTCAAGCTTAGTTAAAGACAATTTCTGCGTCAAGGCACTTGCCATACTGACTGAAATAAAGGCTATAGAAATCTCCGAACCAAAAGACTTTATTAGCAAGGCTCATGAAATATTGGATAGAATAGAAAGAATAACACCAAGACAGGCAATGCACATAGGTCTCTTCTTCAAGGATAAGGCCAAAGAAATAGCTAACAAAGCAAAAGAAATAAGACAAAAACTAAATGAGTATCAAGATTTTTTAGATACGAACATTCTGGCAGATATCGAAAAAATAGAAGACAAAATTTCTGAAATAAGAGAAATCGAAAATAAAATAAAGTATATAGAAATGAGCATAAACAACATTGAAAAAGATATAAAAATGCTGGAGACTAAACCGCTGCCCCCTCTCGATTATACGAAATTAGATAAACTCGAAAACGAGCTTAATGAAATAATAAGATTAAAGAAAGAAATTGAGCAAGAGATTGAAACCGAATTTGGCGCTATTAAAAAGGTATTGAAAAAGTTCAGTTATGGATTAACCGACAAGCACAAGCTAAGTATAATAAATCAGTATTTGTCTTCAGCATCTGAAGGCTTTTTGGTTAATGACAAGAATTTTGAGATAAAGAAAATCTTAGAAGAGATAAAGCTATTAAAAGAAGAGGGTAAGATTGAAATAGATGAAAAACGATACGAAAAGATATGTCATATTATAAGAAATCCCTTGCTGCTAATGAAAAGGGATGAATATAATAAGATAAATAATATAATCAGGAATAAAAAAATGGAAATTGAAAGCGAGAAAGCAAGGATTGAGGAAATCAAAAAGATTAGAAATAAAATAAAGGAAATAGAAGATAAAATGATTGAGTCAAATAGAATGAAAAGCCAGTTAGAAGATAGCAGAAATAAACTAATTAATGAAAGGGAAGAGAAAATAAGAGACATAGAATTTATGTGTTCAGAATTGATCAATGCCAAAATAAGCTTACAATAAATCTTCTGAAGCTTCACTAGGTAATTCTTCTTCCTCTCTTTTATAAGAAAGAAGAACAAAGACCATTGCTATCACAGCCAAAGCAAAGAATATGGATGAAGTTCCTATTATTGAACTAGTCATAATAGTAGAGTTGCTTGTGGCAATAGGATACAATCTCAGAATAGATTCAACAGTTGTATTGCTACAGCAGCAATAAACTGTTCTTGTATCTGGATAATAATTAGCTATGGTACCATGAATCGTATGCTGACCCAGCAAAATGTTTTCATAAGTAACTGTCCCATTAGATGGCGTTATTTTCAGGTTAGTTCCATCTAATGTTACATTAACACCTGAAAGCGATTCATTAGTATAGTCTATAAGAGCAGTTACTTTGATTGTGCAATACTGAGGCAATGTTGTAGTAGTTGTTGGTATTGTGCTTGTCGTTGTGGTTGTAGTTGTCGTTGTAACAATCGGATATAGCCTTAGAGTAACGTACTTTGTCTCAGAGCATGAGCAATAGATATTTTGTGAATCTGGATAATGCCCGGATTTGGTTCCATAAACTACATGTTGTCCTAATGGGACATTATAGTAGATTACCTGACCAGTTGAAGTTGTTGTTCGAATATTACCACCATCTAAGGTGATTGTTGCTTCGCTTAATGGCGTTGAAATCGAACCATTATATACTGTAACTATGATTGTACAATATTGAGGTGCTATTGTTGTCGTAGTCGATGTAGTTGTCGTAGTAGTTGTAGTGGTCGTTCCACCACAGAACGATAAGCTTGGGCAGTCTCTGCATACATCATCACAGCAATCACCATTGGTTACGCATTTTTCATCGCACCAACACCCATAAGGAGATTTACCGCCACAATAGCCAGCACATTTACCTAATATGGTTGTAGTAGTTGTGCTTGTCGTTGTAGTTGTCGTTGTAACAATCGGATATAGCCTTAGAGTGACGTACTTTGTCT
>JAWCLB010000002.1:0-58015 GCA_039091735.1 Candidatus Aenigmatarchaeota archaeon
ATTTCCTCCATCCAATGTAACAGTTGCCCCTTGCAAAGGATTTGATGTCGAGTCATCATATACTGTAACCTGGATTGTGCAATACTGAGGCAATGTTGTAGTAGTTGTTGGTATTGTAGTTGTAGTGGTGGTTGTGCTTATCGTTGTGGTTGTAGGCGAAGGGTAACACAAACAAGCACCATCTTTACATCCAACATGACCTACTTCCCAACAGTCTTTTGGCGAAAGGACAACATATCCATTTCTGCACATATATTCATATACAGTACTACCTACGCAATAGTCTGTCCAACTACCATATCGAGGATCTCCCATATAGCCAGTAGCTGTTCCTCTTACGCAAGGATTATATCCACCATCTGTATCATAGCATTGAGGCTCTATTACTATTCCAAATGCTATATTAATACAAGTAACAAAGAATACAAGGGTTATTGTGTTTATTTTCATAAATTTAATATTATCGTAAACTTTTTAAACTCTTTGGTGATAAATTTTTGCAATAATTTTTATCTGGGCCTCATAAAACTCATATATCAAAGGACGAAGATGCTAAAAAGATTATCTCTATCCTTTTAAGCATTGTAAGTAAATAGTCAAGCGCTGAAAGACTGTTCATTAATGATAGTAGCTCCTTTTTTTAGAAAGCAGATTGAAAATAATTATCATTTTGATTAAATCAAAGAAGTGCTAATTAAGCAGGGATGCTTAGAATCTTATGTAAATACTGCTCTTAGGGAGCGATGCCTGTAATGTTCAGCAAAGCACCAAAACCAAAAACTTCAAAAGAATAGTAACAATAGAAAAAAATAAAAAAGCGTTTTTTAATAACTACCCTGTTGGGTTTGCCTTTAATATTATTTAAATGAAAAGCTAAATGTGCTATTTGTGAGCCAAATGTTGAAAGGGTTTGCCTTTAATATTATTTAAATGAAAATAATGCTTTGGTTTTATTACCTTAATGTTGATAAATTAAACATTAAATTTTTTTATTTATCGTCGCTATTTATTCAAAATTAACAGCTTGAATTGCTCGCTTTTTGTATCATATATTCTTAATTCTTAAATTCGATATTCAACTCAAAGATTTTAGCTTGAGTGTTGTCATTAAGACTTTGAGGAGATTTTAAGAAGTTATAGAAAACGAACCACTAGAAAATGTTTGAGCTGTTTCTTCCCTTTTCAACCCTTGCATAAGCTTTAGCCTGCCTTTAAGTGTTCCATGAAGTCTTTCAACAACGTTATTTGTCTTTCTTATTCCAACCTTTCTTATTAGCTCCCTTTGTCCTTTTCATATCTGCTGTAAAATGCTTTCTTTATCTTAAAATCCACAACTTTTAGATATTTTGCTATTATCTTTAGTATCTTGTCATCAAATGCCCATGATTTTCTTTTTGGCGTATTAGCAATGTTGCAGAAGAATTTATTAAGAAAATTTTGCTAAATAGTTTAATAATGAGCGATATCATAGAGGAATAAATAAATTTAGCTAACTTCATTTTAATATCAACATAAGCTATTTATACCTCCTAAAACAATAATAAGCTTATGAAAAAGGGAATTTCATTGCCAGTAAATATGATAGTAATCTTGGCAATAGCTGCTATAGTATTGCTTGCAGTCGGAGCTTTTTTCTTAAGTGGTTGGTTTGGACCAGGAAAGACAATAAGCGACTTTGAGGCATGGACAAGAGGATGTTCGATATGGATGACAAAGGGGTGTATAGAAGACCAGATAAATAGCATAACTATTATAGGCTATGACCCTGATGGAAACGGAAGTCCAAACAACCTTGCAGAGGCATGCTTCAGACATTTTGGATATACTAGCTCAAGGGATTGTTGGGAAAAATGTTGTGGCCCAGGCAGAAGAGGATAATCTCTTGTTAATAAGAACTGCCAGAGCTTCGTAAAAAGCAAGCATACTATTGAAGAGGTTATATCTGTTATGATTTAAAAACCGTCAAAACCAATGAAAAGGATGGGAATATTAAAAAAAATCAAAAAGGTTCTTCTTTCACCAACAGAATTTTTCGAAAATGTGAAATATGAAGTAGGGATTGTGGATGCAATTAAGTATTTGCTTGTTTTATTAATAATTTTTTATGCTTTAGAGTTTTTTATTGTAACTCCAGAATTTACTTTTTCAATTATTTTATTTTTGATTTCTTTAACATTTTCTTTTGGTTTTGTGTTCTTTTTCGTAGCTATTTTTCATATAGGTTGTTTAATAACAGGAGCAAGAGGCGGGTATTCCAACACATTTAAAGCAATGGTTTACAGCGTGACACCATATTATCTTATGGGTTTATGTTTTATTTTTGGAGCTTATAGTGATATTATTTATACATATATTTCCATCCCTATGCTTATTTTCGTTATTTGGAGTTTAATTCTTTTTATAAAAGGCATTTCCATACTTCATGGTATTAGCACAGCAAGAGCAATATTATCGCTAATAATTTCAATCGCTATCCTTGTTGGTGTATTATACTTCATTTTAGCGGTTTCTGGAATTTTCTTTATCTTTTCATTATTTTCGTCATTTGGCAGAATCCCTACTTAGCCCTAATTTTTTCTCAATCTTAGCAACCCTAAGCTTTGTTTCAACAGCAACGTCAGGTGTTACAGAAATAGAGTCTATTCCACATTTTATTAAAAACTCTGCATATCCTTTATGAGTAGAAGGAGCATCTCCACATATTCCCACTTTCCTATTGTATTTATGGGCTGTTTTTATCAGACTCTCTATCAACCTTTTAACAGCCTCATTCCTTTCATCAAACTTGTTAGCTAGAATTTTGTTGTCTCTATCCACACCAAGGGTAAGCTGTGTAAGGTCGTTCGAACCTATGGAAAAACCGTCAAAGAGTTTAGAAAAGCCGTCTGCTAAAATTATGTTGCTAGGTATTTCTGCCATCACATATACTTCTGTTTTCAGTTTTTCACTTCTAATAATTTTCAAAACCTCCTTTGCCTCTTCTAAAGTTCTACAAAACGGTATCATTACCTTGATATTATTTAGCCCTAACCCTTCAACTGCCTTTTTCATTGCCTTTATTTCTAATCTGAACGCCCTTTCATATATATTGGAAATATATCTGGAAGCACCCCTCCAACCTAACATAGGATTCTCCTCATTAGGTTCAAACTCTTCGCCACCTATAAGAGCCTTATACTCATTTGTCTTGAAATCAGAGAATCTTACTATAACTTCTCTAGGATAAAAACATGCAGCTATCTTTGCTATCCCAGAGCACAACGCATCTACAAAAACTTTCTCTTTCCCTTCTCTTATGAGTTTGAGCGGGTGTTCTCGAACAAATGATGATATTATGAATTCTTCCCTTACTAGACCAATGCCATCTATAGGCAACATGGATATGTCAATTGCCTCGTCTGGTATGCCAATATTTACAAATACCTTTGTTTTGGTTTTAGGTATTTTTTTGATGCTACAGCTGCTCACAGAAAATTTGAGTGCACCTCTCCACACCCGACCTACATTTTGCGAGCAGTCCACGGTAATTTCTTCGCCTGTTTTAAAGATTTTCATAGCATCTTTAACACCTATGACTGCAGGTATGCCAAGCTCTCTACTCACTATTGCGCAATGAGATGTTCTTCCTCCCTCTTCTGTGACTATCCCTTTTGCGATCTTCATTATTGGCTCCCAGTCAGGGTTTGTCTGTCCAGTGACAAGAATCTCTCCTTCTCTAAATTTATGAATGTCTTTTACGCTTCTTATCACATTTGCTTTTCCTGTGGCTATTTTTCTGCCTATAGCTGTACCCTCTAAGAAAAAGTTGCTTATTCCAATAAGTTTATATTTTTCATAGGCGTTTTTCTTGGTTGAGTGAACTGTTTCAGGTCTTGCCTGAAGTATGTAGAGCTTTCCATTTTCTTTTGCCCATTCTATGTCCATCGCCTGATTATAATGTTTTTCTATTTTTACACCAAGCCTTGCCAACTCTTCTGCTTCATGATCCTCTATAGAAAACCTTTCTTGCATAGCTCTTGATAACTTTTTAGTTTTCACACCACGCTTAGATCTAATCTCCATTATCGCTTTCTTCCCAAGCCTCTTCTCTATTAGTTTGCAGGTTTTTTTGAAAATCAAAAACTCATCTGGTATTATCTTGCCCTGAACAATATAGTCGCCTAAACCAAATCCTGCATTTATGACAATAAGGTTTTTATGGCCTGAATCAGGCTCTATTGTAAACATGACTCCGCTTGACTCTGAAAAGATTTGTTTCTGAATAGCTACTGATAATGCAACATTGAAGTGGTCGAACCCCTTATCTTCTCTATAGGAGATTGCCCTATTTGTGTAGAGAGATGCGAAGCACTGTTTTACCCTTTTCAGCAGGTCTTTTTCACAAGTATTCAGAAAGGTTTCCTGTTGCCCTGCAAATGAAGCATCTGGCATATCTTCTAAAGTAGCAGAACTTCTTACAGCAACATACTTTTCATTTAATTTCTTAAATGCATAAAGAATCTCTTTCTTCAAATTATCAGGAATCTCTGCATTCATTATCATTTTTCTAATTTTTGAGCCAGCTCTTTTTAGTTGATTTATATCCTTCAAATTATAAGTTTTTATTATCGACCTTATCTTTTCTTCTAAATTGTTTTTCTTAATAAAATATCTAAAGGCATTTGCTGTGATTGCAAAACCATCAGGAACAGGCATACCAATAGAAATTAATTCGCCCAAAGAAGCGGTCTTTCCGCCAACAAGATTAAAGTCTTTTTTTCTTAGCCTATTAAACGGGGTAATGAAGTTTTGCATTAGTATATATATAGTTTCAGTATTTATAAAATTTATCCTACCTTATCCTACCGTTGCTGAAATAACAAAAGGTAGAGAAACTTGTTAAGAAGATAATGCATATAGCATATTCACTAAAAATTATGTTAGTATAAAAACATGACAATTACCTTGATTTAAATTTAGAACTTAAAATTAAATGGTATGAGATTATGAAGGATACTTTAGAGGGTGACTAAGAATTGAAGCATGTATATCAAAACCGACCTTCTCTTCTGAATTTTGCTTAGTTTTTAATTCTTTAAATAAATCTTGATTGCTAAAAATCAATCATCATTCAAAAAATTCAATAAACAAATGCCAACAGCCTGCCACCAAGGCCATTTTCTTTTGCCTTTTTATGGGACATAATTCCTTTTTGGGTCGAAACAATCAATATGCCAAAATCCTTTGCAGGCAAAAATCTCTTCTCATACTTTTCGTATTCATTCCTTTTTACAGGCAATCTTGGCTTAATGGTTCTGCAGTCATTTATCTTTCCAATCAGTTTTACCTCAATCTTCCTTTGGTTCGCAGGTTTGAAATCCTCGATATATTTTTCTGCTTTCATTACCTTTAAAATATTTTTAATTAAAATAGATGCAGAAACCTCGCATTTGCTCTTACCTACAGACTCTGCGTTCCTTATTATTGTCAATGCATCTGAGAGCAGATCAGCGCTCATTATAAACACCGTTTATAAAAGGCAATAATGCCATTATGACCCCATATTTATAAAGCATTTTTCTCTCAATTACATTCTTTGACAAAAACCCAATAGCACCATATTTTCTTTTTGTATCTTTTTCTCCTGTCACCTCATCTATTACATTGCCAAGCTCTTTTCCGTTTTTCAACTTAGATACAAACCCTTTTGGACACTCAAAAAGATTGGTTGTTCCTGTCCCAATTTTACCTTTCTTATCTATTATTACACATACCCCAAGGTTATAATATCTGTTAAAAAGTTCTATAATCCCGCCTTCTATTCCTACACCAAAATCTGAATCAGCCTTTTTTATTGCCCCCTTTGCCCTATTTTCAGCACCCTTGATAACATCATTGTTAAAAGGCTGTTTTGGAACACAAGAATAAATATTCACAGGAATAATATCAATCCTGTTAAAATAATGTGAAAATCCCTCTCTAACCGCATCTATTTTTACTGGATTCATACTACCAACAGCTACAGTTACCATATCACTTACCCATACTTTTTGAACCCAATTTTTTCTGCAATTTCCCGGAAACATCGTCTGCAATAATATAAATCATATCTTCTAATTATTCCATCTAAGCTGCCACATCTTATGCATTTCCTAGCGCCTTTGCCAAATTTTCTTTTGACAGCTTTTCTCCTAACCATGTTTATTCGATCACCACATTAAAAGTTTTTTTGACCCATTCCAATGCCTCATCTTTCGTTATTAAATGTCTTTTTCCGATTTTTCCAGCAATTCTTCTTCTTTTCACTCTATAACCTGGTCTTTCAAGAGTAACACAAACGTCCATACCAAAAATCTCTATGTTTGGGTCGTATTTTATGCCTGGAATTAAAATATATTCTGGTATTCCAAATGCAAAATTTCCATTCACATCGAAATTTGATATCTTTATTTTATTTTCAACAGCCTCAAACAACCTTTTTAACAATTCTTTACATCCTTTTCGGACTGTTACCTTTGCACCTATTGGTTTATTTTTAGAAACACCAAACAATGTCCTTTTGTGCGTCTTTGTTATTACTGGCTTTTTGCCGGTTACTCTTTTCAAAATCTCGGCTGCATTCTCAGGCTTCTTGTCTTTACCACACCCAATGTTAAGCACGATCTTTTCTATTCTAATATCTCTCATTTTTATCATACCTCAATTAAAGGCTCTTTCTCACCTATAACAAAGCAATAATCTTTCGGTACTTCTATTTTTTTATTTTCTACGCTAAGAACTACAATATTTGGCTTTGTGCTTTTAGTAATTTTAATTTCTTCAACTCTTCCAATCCTCCCAACATTGCTTCCTTCTGTAATTAAGACCACAGAGCCCTTATCAAACTTTAAGACTTTTTTCTCTTTATTTAATAGATCAAAGGCTATGACATCCCCTGTTTTGAACTTGTCTTCTTCTTTCTTAACTACAAAATTTCCACCATCATGCAAATTTATCTGTACACGATTTCCTTTGAGGTATGTTTTATTTACAATCTTTGATAGCTTTATATTCCCATCATTTACCTCTTTCAACTCCAGATAATTCTTGCTAGGTACAATCCTATAATATAAATTTGCTGCCTCAATGATATCCATAAGCCCAACAGGAAACCTATAATCCTTCCTTATTTTGCCATTAACTCTGATCTTATTCATTACCTTTTTTGCCTCTTCAAGTGTTTCTGCACATTTCAGGTAGTCCCTGATTATTATTCCAAGAGGTATACTTTTCTCCTTCTTATGCGGACCTGGCCTTGGTGTTATTACAAACTTTTTATTCCTTCTTCCTATTTTCCAAAATTTTGGTGAAGCCAAACGTTTCATTTCTTAACACCCATTCTTTTAAGTCTCATCCTATCATCTTGTTTGATCTCAATAATTTCCACATTGCTGGGATCTATTGGAGCAAAGACCTCTTGACCAGATACCCTTTTCCTCTTTGCTGTATCTATGTAGATCTTCAGCTTATTTAAATCAACCCTCGTGACACTTCCTTGCAAGCCTCTAAAATCACCTCTCATTATCTTTACCCTATCACCCTTCCTTACCTCTAATGACCTCTTTTTCAATCCTTCTCTTAATTTTTTGCTTAAATGCGCAGCAACCATTTTCTGTCTTATATGGAGCGGGGCATTATATCTATACTTTCTTTGCTTTCTAGGCTGTTTGCTTGACTTCCATTTTTTTGAAAACTTCTTTTTCATCTTACATCACAATACTTGCTATTTTGCCTATTGAGCTAAATCTCTCGACAACCTCTTTTGCAATCACAGACCTTATCTCTGTTCCTTGTGGCTCAAACGTCTTTTGATTGACCAATACTGCAGCATTGTCTTCGAACTTTATCCTTTCTCCCGAAAGCCTTCTATACTCTTTCTTTTGTCTTACAATAACAGCATATACTACATGTTTCTTTAACTTTTCATCTCCCCTTTTCACAGAACAAATGACTATGTCTCCAATACCAGCACGTGGCATTCGCCTTGCCCTACCTTTGTATCCTTTAATTGATATAACCTCCAACACCTTTGCTCCTGTATTATCTGCACAATTCAACATTGTACCAATAGTTATTCCCTTTGTGATTCTTGCTGATATTGGTTTCATTTTTCATCACCTATAATATCAATTAATTCTGTAAGTTCTTCTATTAAATAATCCGGATTGCTTTCTTTTAATCTTGAGATAGGATAGTGATTGTAATTTCTTCTCTTAATACCTATTGTTGTTATTTTTGCATTTTTTCCTGCGTATATACCCTCGTCTGTATCATCAACAATGCATGCTTCAGAAGGGCTTAATGAAAACTTATCTAATATCATGTAGATTCCATCTGGTGATGGTTTTGGCTTTGCATCTTCTCTGCAAACCATATAATCAAAATATTCAAGAATATTAAGCATATCGAATATTTGTGGCACTTGACTCTTTGAGAGAAATGTAAAAACAGCCGCCTTTTCCCCCTTTTTTTTAATCTCATTAAGTACACTCTTAACCTCAGGAAATAAATTTATATTTTCAATATGGTTTGAAAAGATAATTGAAAAATTTTTCCATATCTCTTCAAAAGGCCTTTTATATAATTCTTCCCAAAAAGCTGGATTAGATGTAAGATATTTTTCAGATTCTTCTATTTCTATTATTGGTAACCCATACATTCTTCTTAATTCCATATTTGTTTCATATATTGCTATTCTATCATTGAGCAAAGTTCCACTTGCATCGAAAATTATGCCTTTCATTCACGACACCTTTTCTATTACAACGAATTTTTTCGTCTTTGAAACAGGTCTGCATTCTGCTATTCTGACTTTGTCACCCTCTTTTAAATCTATGCAGGGTGGCAAATGAGCATAAACCCTTGTTCTTCTTCTTTCATATCTTTCATATTTTGGAACCTTGTGAAGATAATCCCATTCAACTGTTACTGTCTTCTCTCGCCTTGACTTTACTCTCCCTACAAATATCTGGCCTCTTACACTTAATTGCCCATGAAACGGGCATCTCTTATCTTTACATTCCTTTTCAGGCCAATTAACGGGAATGCCTATGTCCTTTTTCTTTTTCATTTTAGCATCTTTTAACTCTATAGATTTAAATAATTTAAAATGCACCAAAGCAATAGTGCTTTAGCACGGGATTTTATGCATATAATTATGCCCTTCGCTTGTAACCCTAAAGGCTCGCCTGCTGTTTTTTATCATTTTATGTATCTAATTATGTCCTTCGCTTCCAGCACCTCTTCTATTACAGCGAGTTTTTCGTTATTGAAATGAGCATGCATTCTGCTATTCTGACTTTGCAGCATCTTTTAAATCTATGCAATGTGCAGATGAGCGCAAACCCTTTCGTTAGTTTATAGCAACTCAAAACAAACTAACCAAGGGTGCCTATTCATTTTGGCTGAAGTCTATGATTTCTTGCAGGGCTTTAAAGAAGGTTATCTGTGGTTAATTAATTCCAGAAAAGATAATTTTAGAAGTCCTCTGAAGAAGCATTTCTAATAAAATCTACTGATAATCAAAAATATATAAACCAGAGATTAAATTATACGAAGATAACTTATGAACATCTATATGCTTTTGTCTTTAGTAGACAAAAGCTAAATTTACCATTTATTAAACCTCTTTTTTATTCTATTTTCTGGTCTTGAAATTATGGTATCGCCCTTTATCTCAACTACATTTTTATCAAGCCTTAACCTGAATACAGCACCCCTTTTAGGTATTTTCTTATATACCTTTTCTCTAGTTTCAAGTATGAGCATATTCTTTGTTTCATCAACTATTTTGCCTTTTATGCCAATATGACATTTATTCGTAGACGAGACAACAGTACATTCCAGACCAATAAATTCATGCATTAGTATATTTTCAGGTGTGCGCATTTTGACACCAAACTTATCTAACTTCTATGCTCTCTTTTGGAAAGCCGTGCTTCACAAGAATATCTAATATCTTATCCTTATGATTACCTTGGAGCTCTATTTCGTTGTTTTTATAGGTCCCTCCACATGCAAGCTCGGTTTTCAGCTCTTTTAACAGCTTTTTAATATCAATATTTTTAGGGCTAATCCCGTGTATTACTGTTATAATTTTTTTATATCTTTTCTGCTTTATCTCTACTACTATCTTTTGCTGTTCCTTTGCTATTTTCTCACAAACACAAAGCTCTTTTGGCAATCCGCATTTTGGGCATACTTCTGTCATTTTTCTATCTTTTTCTTTTGTACATTTATTATCCTGGATATCGTTTTCTTAATTTCTCTTATCTTACCAGGATTTTTTGGCATACCAACAAAAGCCGATGCTCTCTCTTTGGCAAGCTCAAGTTTTAGTTCATTTAATTTTTTTTCTAATTCTTTTTCATCCACTTCTCTTAATGATCTTTTCTTGACTATAGCCATAGAAACCCAGTTAAAGATATATGAAATTCATTAATTTTATGTAAAATAAAGCTTTAAAAGTTTTATTGGTTGTCCTCCCTTTTCGCACGATTTATGATATTCTCCCTCATGAGAACAATAAATTTTGGTGTAGTTTTGATAGCATACAAAAGATACCTTTATGTAGTAATAATTTTAGAGGAAATATTTCTTGCAGTATGATATTACTGTATAGTTATTAATATACGAAAGCTTTAAATATGATTACTACTATATAATAGTATAATTATCGAGGAGATAAAAATGACAATATATGGTAGATGCATGTCAAGACAGGAAGCAAGAGAATTGAAAAGAACTATGGAATTACGCGATAATGGTAGTGGATTAGTTCCTGTTTTTGATAGCCCTAGGTATGTTGAAGAGAGGCTAAGAAAGATGAGTAAAGATCAATTAAGAAATTATTTTAGAAGGATAGGAGTAAGAAACCCCTATGAAATTGTACTTTTTGAAATCTCCGAATCTATAGATGAGATGGTTGGGCCGATTCCGCAAACAAACGGATTAATAGAATATAAAATTCCTGAAGGAACAAGAGTAAAGGTATATAGCACGATTAAATTATAACTTTTAATACCTCTAACGGAAGCTAAATGTGTTAGAAATAAATATTAATTGATAACTCCTTTTTATTGTTTCAGAATTTTATCGATAAATTATTTTATTAATCTATGAAAAAATATAGCATCTTTTATACGAAATCTATTCCCAATGTTTTTTCAATCTCCTTTTTTCTTTGGGTAGCAAAGGTTTTTTCAGGACCAAAGATTTGTGGCGATTTTATGCCTGTTATTATAAGTAGGACTCTTATTGAGTCTCCAAGGTCTTTTTCGATTTGAGCACCCCATATTACCTTTGCTTCCGGATTTAATCTAGAGGAAACCGCCTGAACTATTTGTTGACATTCCTTTATTGTAATATCAGGGCCGCCCGACACATTAATAAGAGCGCCCTTTGCATCATCTATTTCAACGTCCAGCAAAGGATTATTTAGTGCCCTTTCAATTGCCTCTTTTGCCCTGTTTTCAGCGTCTGAGTCGCCCATACCTATCATTGCCAATCCACCATTATTCATTACGGCTTTGATATCAGCAAAATCTAGATTAACCAACCCAGGCTTTGTAATAAGCTCAGCAATACCCTTTACTGAGTTAACTAAAATTTCGTCTGCAACCCTGAATGCAGTAGGTAATGAAACATCAGGAACAACCTCAAGCAACTTGTCATTGGGTATTACAATTAAAGTGTCAACAATTGACGAAAGTTTATCAAGACCGGTTTTTGCATTGTTCATCCTTTGAGTACCCTCCATTGTGAATGGTAGTGTAACTATCCCAATTGTCAATATTCCAAGTTTCTTGGAAATATCAGCAATAATAGGCGCAGAGCCTGTTCCTGTCCCACCACCTAATCCACAGGTTAAGAAAAGCATATCAACATTTTGCAGGCATTTTTTGATGTCATCTTTGCTTTCCTTTGCACATTCTTCTCCTATTTTTGGGTCTGCGCCTGCACCAAGACCACCTGTAATTTCCTTTCCAATCAATAGTTTTGTGTCTGCATCGGTGTATAAAAGGTCTTGAGCATCTGTATTAACAGCTATGGTTTCTACACCAGCAATGCCAACCTGCATAAGCCTTGTAATAGTGTTGTTTCCTGCTCCGCCTGTACCCAACACCCTTATTTGAGCTTTTCTTGCTTCAAGAACCTTTTTTATTTCTTCGTCATCATGTTTTGTGATCTTTCCTGTGCCAACAGCCATTTATAACACCTTATTTTTATTTGATGAAAAGATTTAAATACTTATCGATAAGAAAAATTTATTTTATCTATTTAATCTTGCAAAAAAGATAGTAGTAATAATAATTTTTGTTTAAGATTTTTGCAAATATTTTGAAAGGCAAAAACATTTAAAATAGATATATGTAATCTGCATTTGAAGTTTATGATTTCCTTACTAATCTTTAAATAATAGAGTAATAATAGTAATAATAAGTGATTAGAATGCAAAAGATGAGGTGCAGATTTTGCAATTACATATGGACATCAAGGAAACAAAACCCAAAGTCATGCCCACGATGCAAGAGGAGGTTCGACTATCCTTATATATAAGATAGTGGAAAAATACATATTCAGAAATCCTAGAAAACTTCTATGAACTTCACCTTTTCTACTTTTAAATATTTTTTCATTAGATGTGCTATCCTTTCCTTTATCTGAGTTTGAATATCTATTTTTCCTATTTCGATTTCAATCGAATCTTCTTTAATACTTATATTTGATGGAATATTAAAGATTTCCATTATCATTTTGGCCTTTTCTATATTATCAACAACCCTTTCCCTTATTTCAATCTCATATTCCAGATTCTTGCCTGCCAATGGACTATTGAAATCTAATCTTACCCTTCCTGACTCACATGACTGTATCCTA
The DNA here is from genome assembly GCA_039091735.1 of Candidatus Aenigmatarchaeota archaeon. Classification (GTDB taxonomy): domain Archaea; phylum Aenigmatarchaeota; class Aenigmatarchaeia; order GW2011-AR5; family JAHLMP01; genus JAWCLB01. The sequence goes on from JAWCLB010000002.1 coordinate 12,898, forward strand.
CCTATTAATCCAGAAACATTAACAACCAGCCCAGGCGCAGGATTGACGCCCTGTTTTCTAAAGAATGTAATAGGGACAACCTTAACTAGGTCAGGCCTCCTTTTTCCAAATCCCTCTTCTGGTGTTACAAATATTGTTCTTTTTTCACCCACATTCATTTTAAGAAGCTCGTTCTCAATACCTTTTATTACAAACCCTTCACCAACTATCACAGGTGCTGGTTTATATTTTATTTTTTCGTTATATATCCCTTCTTTCCTTGCTGTTTGTTCGTTGGTCAAATCAAAAATCTCTTTAGTATCACTTATTCTTCCAACATATTCAATGCGTATAAAATCTCCATGCATCATTTTATATCATTTTTATTAACATAACTTTAAAAAATCCGCACCGAAAGCTTTAAAAAGCTTTGTAACCTATTAGTAATAAGAAATTGGTGATTAAATGTTGTTTAAAACAACAAAAAATTGGAAAAAATATTTAAATGTAGATGATGAGATAATCCTAAACGATATACTGAAAAAAACCGCAAAACACAGGGGAGCATATAAAAATTCAGATGAGATTAAAATCGCTCAATTGTGGTGCTCTTTGATAGAAGCTGAAAAAAAGATTAACACGCTCGATGCAAGGCTAAAAAGATTAGAATATATATTAGGTGGCATAATTAAGAGGGCGGAAGAGGATAAGGATGCACTTCTAAAGAGTTTAAGAGGTTTTTAGAAGATATGTAATCAATATAACGATTAGAGATATGATATATGCTGTTATAGGTCTTCAGTGGGGAGATGAGGGCAAAGGCAAGGTTGTTGATTTGTTGGCAGATAATAAAAAAATAAATTATGTTGTTCGCTTTAATGGTGGAAGTAACGCTGGTCATACTGTCAAATTAGGTAACGAGGTATATAGATTTCATCTATTACCTTCTGGTATTCTACACGAAGATGTCATAAATATAATAGGAAGCGGTGTTGTTGTTGATCCGGGGGTTCTTATTCATGAATTAGACTCATTAAAAAATATAAAACCAAATCTAAGGATAAGCGAGCGCGCAAACCTAATAATGCCGTATCATAAGCTCATCGACGCTCAAGAAGGGGGCAAAATCGGAACAACAGGAAAGGGTATAGGACCAGCATATATGAGCAAGGTAGGTAGATATGGAATAAGATTTTGTGATATTATTACTGAAGACAATAATGTTGATGAAGATGGATTTCGCCTAAAGTTAAATGCTATTTTGGAAAGAGAAAACCAAATTCTTGAAAAGATATATGGTATTGGTTCGCTTTCTCTTGACGAAGTATTTGAAGAATACATTGGCTATGCTGAAAGACTAAAAGGATATGTGGCAGATACATACGAACTTCTGTACAAGGCAAAGAAGCGCGGAGATAGCATCTTATTGGAGGGTGCACAGGGGGTTATGCTTGATATAGATTTTGGCACATATCCATATGTTACATCTTCTAATACAAACACAAATGGTATTCATTCAGGAACAGGCGTAAGGCTTAATCCAGACAAGGTAATAGGAGTAATGAAAGCTTATACAACAAGGGTTGGCAAAGGCCCTTTGCCAACTGAATTAGAAGACAAGTGCAGTGAAGAAATTAGAAGAAAAGGTAATGAATACGGAACAACTACAGGAAGACCAAGAAGATGTGGACCACTGGATTTGGTTGCATTAAGGTTTGCCATACAAGTAAGTGAGCCAGATGAGCTTTGCATAACAAAATTAGATGTCCTAGATGGGTTTGAGACCATAAGATACTGCGATGCTTATGATATTAATGGTAAGAAATATGAAAAAATACCTTCAAGAACACATTTGTTAGATAAGTGTAAACCAATTTACAAGGAAATTCCTGGATGGCAATGTGATACAACAGGAATAAAGAGATGGAATAATCTTCCAATAAATGCAAAAAGATACATAGAAAAATTAGAGGAGTGTCTTGAAGTGCCTATAACCATGATATCTGTAGGTCCCTCAAGAGAACAAATAATTTACAAATAATAAATGTGAGAAAAATGAGAGTTGTTGGAATCGATTTGGCAGGCAAAGAGAAAAACCCCACTGGGTTTTGTTTATTGATAGTTTCTAACCAAGAAGAATCGACAGAAACTATGTTATTATATACAGACGATGAGATTATTAGAGAGTCCCAAAAAGCAGCACCTGATTTAATCTGCATAGATGCCCCCTTATCTTTTCCAGAACACGGATACTTTAGAGACTCTGATATAGAGCTTAAAAGAAGAGGGTTCAAACCCTTATCGCCATTATTCCCATCGATGGCTTTATTGACAAAAAGGGGGATAAAGTTAAAGATAAGGCTTGAAAAAATGGGCTATAAAATAATAGAGGTCTTCCCAATGGCGACAGAAAAGATTCTCGGTCTAGAAAAGGAGAAAAAAGCAAATAAGGATAAATATGATTCTCTCTTGTGTGCACTCACAGGAAAATACTATTTAAAGAATAGTTATGAATTAATTGGCAATGAAATAGTATTGCCAAGGGTTGATTAGTGAGAATCTTAAACTCAAGTTTTCATAATTTTTACAATATCTTATACAAAAATGGCAATTCCTCAAACAGAAGAACAGACAGCATTATTTAATTTTACACCAGCAGGCCTTTCTCCGATACATGTTTGCATGCAAACTAACAACATGATAAATGGACAAATATTTAGAAACAAGAAATTCTTAATAATCATAAATTAGGGCATCTTCTACACTACACTTGAGAAGGGTTTTCCATATGGAACAAATAAAATGAAAACGCCAAACTAAATGAAACTCATCAAAAAAGATAAAACTAAAAAGGATAAGAGACGGCTAACCAAAGCAAATTCAGATAAGACTTTGAGTTAGGTGAGCGCAATTTAATTGCAGATGAGGTTGTTTACGGAAAGATTAGAAGCGAAGATTTAGGTAATGTAATTAAGCCTTATAAACTAATAGCTAATTTCTGTGAAGAGCCCTTCTCAGGGATATGAAAATTGTGAAATATGAGAGAGTTCACTAATCCCTTTAAATGCATAAAAGAAAATTATATATACAGAGAATTATATAATAATTAATAAGATCGAGATGCCTAAATCTAAAATCGAGAGCGAGATAGAAAGGCTAGATAACCGGTTGAGGTCAGGGCTCTTTGAGATAGAAAAGAGGATTTCAAATATTGAGGCAAGCTCTTCGCAAACCGCTTTGGAAGAACTCAAGGAAAGACTCAACGAGCTAGAAGACTTACAGATGCTTCTTCAAGCAGAATTAATGCAGATAAAGTACAGGGTATTTGGAGAACCTGTAGAGATACCATATGGAGATGTAGAAAAAAGACTAAATAAAATAGAAGAGATGATAAGTAAGGGTATACCTGTTTCTGTTTCAGAGGATATTGTAAAAAGGCTGGAAAAAATAGAAAAGGCTACTGATATAAAGGAGGTAAAGAGCCTCCTGGAAAAGATAAAACCAGAGCCAGAGGGGTTAACTAAGAGAATCGAAGAGTTGGAAAAGGAGCTAAAGGCTAGCAAGGAATCTGTGGAACATAAGATATCGAATATTCAGGATTTGGTAGAAAGTAGTGGAAAGATATTAACAGAGAAGGGGATGAAGAACTTCTTAGAAAAGATAAACGAAGCAAAGACAGAGATCAATGAAAAGTTAGACGATCTTGAATTAATAAAAAAGAAGATAGAAAGAGTCATAGATGAAAAACAGGATTTAATAAAAAAATTAGAAGAATCTGAAATTATTACTGAAAAAATTGATGCAGATTTGATAAAACTCAAGACTCAGGAAGAAAAGGTAAATGCAGATATCGAAAAAATTATTTCACTAAAAGATGGGATTAACCAGCTTGTAGAAGAAAAAATAAAAGAAATAGAATTGATAAAGGAGGGTCTCAAAGATACTATAAAAAGTGTGGATGAAAGGGTAAATTCTGCAATAAAGGACAAGATAGGAGACATGGAACTGATAAAACAGAGTATTGACAATAAAGCAAGGTCTATCAGCAGAGAGATAAAAGTAGAAATCGAAAAATCCAGCTCATTAAGAGACAATATATCTGCTAGAATCGAAAAATTTGAAACTAGCATAAAAGACATAAATACCAGATTAGAAGAGAAGTTGAAAAAGGTGGAAAATGTAGAACAACTCTACAAAAAGGCTGAGAATCTTGAAGATAAGATCAGAATGGTTACAGACAAGATAAATAAAATAGAAAACATCAGCAATAGATCAAAGGAAATGGTTATCGAGCTGGAAAAGATAAAGGGTGATTTAGAGAATGTCAAAAAGGATGTAGCAAGCATCGAGCTGAAACCAGAGATTAAAGAGGAGATTGTAAACAGAGTTGATAAGAAGTTGGAAGAATTATCAAACGAGCTTAACAACAAATTTAAAACAATAGATATGAGAGTAGCCAAAAAAGTTGACGAAAGGCTTGCAGATTTGAAAAGACATGATGAAATGAATGAAAAAAATATATTAGCTTTGGCTGAGCAGATTAAAAATAATCGAAATGAGATTGAAAGGACGATTCAGAGCATAGTTGATGTTGTAAAAAGGGTTGATATGCTTGGTGGAGTCTTTAATAATTTAGGTGCTAAAGTAGATGAAAAATTGGGCGAATATGACAACAGATTCAAAAACATTATGGATGAGTTTGATAATTTGAAGAAATATAGCGATAATGCTGAAAACGAGTTTAAAGAGATGGGAAAAGAATTGACCAAACTCAACGATGAAATCAAGACATTTAATGCTACAATAAACAAAACTATTGAAGAAAAGACGAATGACATCGAAATCATGAAAAAAGCAATAGATGAAAAGATAACAACCAATGAATTAAATAAAATCCTCGAGACTTTGAGAAACGAGCTTAACGAAAAGACAAAGGCAATGGAAACAGGGCTTGAAGATGTGAAGAGGATTGCAGAATTGGTTGGAAGAAATCTTGACAATCAGGTTAAAAGAATTCAGGAACCTGCAATAAAAGAAATTAATAATATCAAAGGAAGACTTAGTGAGATAGAAGGAATTAGAAATATTGTTGAAGATATGAAAAAAGCAATAGATGAAATAGAAAAGAAATCATCTACAGAACTACTGGAAAAGGACATGAGAGAAAAACTAAAGGAGTTTGAACAGAGAATAAACAAAGTAGAGGAGAAATCATATGTTGAAACAGCAAAGCTATTAACAGAGAGTTTGAGGAAATTCAGCAAGTTTGTAGAAGATAAGATTTCTTTGAATAAGAAAGAATATGAAAAATATGTAGAGAGAATGAGAGATGAAATAAGAAGCGAGTTTATGAGAGCGCCTCAATATAATATCGAAAGTCTTTTGAGAACTGTTTCTTCACTTGAAAATCAGATATATGAGATGCAAAAGGCTATTCATGGCGTTTCGAGTAGAGTGCCTGTAATTATAGAGTAAGAATCGACAAGATCTTATCTTTCTGGAACAAATATTTAAATAATATTAATATTTATTTTGACTATGCAAATGAGCCAGAGATGCAAAAACCTACATTCTCCTATAAGGGATATTGTTCTGGTTGCCAAGAAATTAGAAGCAGAAGGAAAGAAAATATATTACTTCAATATAGGAGACCCAAACAGGTTTGATTTTAACACACCAGAGACCATGAAAAATGCATTAAAAAGTGCTGTTGACTATGGCTATTATTCTGATTCTGAAGGAGATTCCAATTTGATAGATGCTGTTGTAAGAGAAGAAAACAGAAAAAATAACATAACATTAACAAGAGAAGATGTGATAATAACGCAGGGTGTAAGCGAAGGTCTTCAATTTATGCTCAATGCAATCATAGAGCCTGGTAGAGGAGATGAAATACTTATTCCGGGACCAACTTATCCTATTTATTTGGAGATGACTAAATTCTCAGGTGGTGTTCCAGTAACATATAAATTAGATGAAGAAAATAAATGGCAGGTTGATTTAGATGATTTGAGAAGCAAGATAACAGAAAAAACCAAATTAATCTGCGTGATAAACCCAAACAATCCTACAGGCTCTGTTTCTAACAAGAAGATCGTAAAAGGGATTATAGACATAGCTGCTGAGTTTAATCTACCAATTGCTTCTGATGAAATATATGACAAGCTTATATTTGGAAATGTTGAATACAAGGGAGTAGCTTCCCTTTCCAAAGATGTGTCAATAATAGTTTTGAATGGCTTCTCAAAGAACTATCTTGCTACTGGATGGAGATGTGGTTATGTATATTTTCACGATCCTAAAAATATGCTTGAGGAAATAAAAGAAGGGATAAAGGCTCAGGCAAGACAGAGGCTTAGCGCATGCACACCTATAATGAAAGCGTGTTCGAGGGCTTTCGAAAATGATAACCACATAAGAGAGATGCTAACAAAACTAAAGCAGAGGGCTGATTTTGCACACAAGAAGCTTAATAGCATAAGTGACATAACTGCTGTAAAGCCAGAGGGTGCTTTTTATATATTTCCTAGGGTTGAGCTGAGAACACGATGGAAGAATGATGAAGACTTTGTCCTTGATGTCTTAAAAAATACAGGACTTGTACTTCCACATGGCTCTGGCTTTGACCCTGTTTTTGGAAAAGACCATTTTCGTTCAATAATTCTTCCTCCTATAGAAATTATGGATGAGGCCTTCACAAAACTCAAGAGATTTATGGAAGGTTAATTGATTTGAGTGCGTTTTATATTAAAATGGTTTTAAATAAGGAAAATATATGAACAAAACAACTATTGGAAAGTAAATTAATAATCGGAATTGTTATTATTTCTTTATTTGCTTTTGGCTTTTCAATAGTATCCTTTTTGAAACCACTTGGAACTTCACAAAAATGTTTTGTCATTGTAATGGTATTCGATTCGAAAGAACATGCAACTATCCTTATTTTTCTGGCACAAGATTTATGGTATGCTTACTAAATTTATTAACAATGCACAACATTTGAAATAATAGTATGTGAGAGCGGTGTTAATATCGATACTATGATAGATATAGAAAAATAAGCAATGCAGAATCGAGTGTTATGTTTTGTCAAGAGATATTGGTTCTGAAAAATGGTTTGTAGCTTCATAGAAAGGCTAATCTTGAGGATTTTCATGTTTGCGCTTAAGTTTGTTGTTCTTGAATAAAATTTATTTAATCATCAAAAGCAACATAGTATTCAATTTGCATATAAGTTTATATCGTCTGGCAACATCTTTAATATCTTATTACTTCAAAGGCACATGGCTTGAGCTTCTTGTAGCGCCAAATCCTGGAGCAGAATGCTTCGGTCTTTTGCGAGTTAGGGCGAACTCACCCAATCTATGCCCAATCTTTTCTGGTGTAATCTCGACGGCTACCCATTCATGGCCATTATGAACACCTATCTTATATCCAACCATTTCAGGAAGAATTATCATATCGCGCTCATGCGTTCTTATTAATTTATTTTTGTCGCTTTCTCTTATCTTTTTTAATAGTTTCTTTTGTTTGGGTGTTAAACCGCGCTTTAAGCTTCTTCTCTCTCTTGCTAACAAAACTTTTCTCAGCTCAGGCAATTCCATCTGCTTCAATTCGCTTATTGTCTTTCCATGATAAAGGAATTTCGACATATCTATTTATAATCAACAAAAACTTAAATAGTTACTAGATGTATTTTGAAAGCTACTGAGTATCAATTTTTAATTGTCAAGAAGATTTTTGGGTAACCTTTCATATTATTTATAGTGAGAAGCAAACAAGGCTTTAAAAGGTCTTGGTAAGTTCACCAAAATACAGCATAATACACATAAATTATCTAACTGAACATTCTATATTATTCTTGGTCCTTTGAAAAATCCCCTTTCTTTGTATTTTGTATTAGATAATGCCTCTTCCTGGGTTAAGCATGTTGCTATTTCATCTTTTCTCATGACATTCTTTGTTTTCATTGGCTGGAAAACAGCACTGGCCCTCGTTTTAATCTTATCGAGATTGCTAAAAACTTCTATAATATCGTTTAAATCCTTTTCAAACCTCTTGGCTTCTGTTTCAGTTAAGTCTAATCTTGCTATTTTTGCCACACGCTTAATATCAAAATCCATAATTTTATATACATGTTCAAATATTTAAAATGCACCAAAGCAATAGTGCTTTAGCACGGGATTTTATGCATCTAATTATGCCCTTCGCTTGTAACCCTAAAGGCTCGCCTGCTGTTTTTTATCATTTTATGCATATAATTATGCCCTTCGCTTCCAGCACCTCTTCTATTACAGCGAGTTTTTCGTTCTTGAAATGAGCATGCATTCTGCTATTCTGACTTTGCAGCATCTTTTAAATCTATGCAATGTGCAGATGAGCGTAAACCCTTTCGTTAGTTTATAGCAACTCAAAACAAACTAACCAAAGGTGCCTATTCATTTTGGCTGAAGTCTATGATTTCTTGCAGGGCTTTAAAAAATGCATTATCATTTCTTGTTCAAATTCATAAAAGATGTATTACTATTAAAGATGTGAAAAGCTTTTAAATTTATTACTTTAGAGTAATTTTATGGATGAGAAGGTTTATGTGCTAGTGGAGGACGATGAGGAGCTTCCAAGCGATTATTACAAAAACATAAGGGCTGTTGAAGTTCCATTATTAACAGAAGATGAAAAAAGCAAAATAGAAGAGCTTATAAAAAAGTCTGAAGCTATTGTGAAATTATATCCCGAAAATTATATGAATATTCTGAACAAAATTAGAGAGTCTGTAGAAAGTCTGAGGTCAATAATAAAAATTGAGCCTATTCAAAATCTTCAGGCCATAAACAAATATATTCAGGAGCTGACTGACAAAATCGATTCTTTATCATCTTCCCTAGAGCATATTAAAGAAGATGTAAATTCGCTTCATGAAAGTATTGAAAGAAGAATTGCTTCTGTATTAAAAGAAATGCAAAATTATATGTCTAAGGAAGAGAGAAACGAGTTGATAATCAAAGGTTTGAATAATATTAAGCAAGAGATTGCCAAAAAGAGCGAGAACTATGACAACTTGATTAACGAATTCAAAACTTTATCAAAGCATCTCATGGCAAATATAAATTACATTAGTAAAATGAAAGAGGACATAGAAAGGTTAGCAAACACAATAAATCAATCAGTTGAAAAGATGCCTTTTGACGTAGATAGGATCATAGGCTCTATAGAGAATTATTCTTCAAATAATGATACCAGGCTAAATGAAATCTCAGCAGCTTTGGCTGACTTGAAAAATAAAACTGAAGGTATTATGAGCAGCAGAAATGATATCCTTAACAAGATAAGTTTAACAGAAGCTGATATTAAGAGGCTATTAATCAATCTTGAAAAATTGGCAAATGATTATGCAGAATCAATGAAATCAATAAAAATCAGCATAGATTCGGCAAATTCCTCATTAAGAGATATTCAAGATGCAAACACAAAGGCAATCATGAAAGAGATTGATAATACAAATAATACATTGAACAAGAATATCAAAGATAGCCTGACTTTGGCACAAGAAAACTCCAAAAAAATAAACAATCTCTCTTCTGTTCTTGACAGCTTAATAGAAAGTCATACATCATTGAACAATAAAATTGATTCAATAGAAAAAGCCCAAAAAGAAAACCAAGAAAATCTGAGCACAATTTCATCGGCGTTGGAATTAATGAAAGATAAACAGACAACAAATGAGGATAAAATGCTTGAATTCTCATCAATTCTAGGGTCTTTAATTGAAAGGACAGATGCAACCGAGGAAAGATTATCAGACAAGATAAACACAACACTTTCTCTCAGCGAACAAATAATCAAAAAACACGACGATGACTTTAAGAATATATCAGATAAATTGGACAGCATCTCAAATAAAATAGATAAGGCCACTTCCATTAATGAAATCATAATCAAAAAGCATAATGATGACTTTCAAAACATTTCAGAAATAGTAAATATTATCTCTGAGAAAATAAACGAATTAGATTCATTAAATCAAACAATCAAAAAATATGATGAGAATTTTCAGAATATTTCAGAAGAAGTAAGAGATATTTCTGGAGCAGTATCATTGCTTTCAGAAAATTATATTTCAAATAAGAAGAGGGTGGAAGAAGCACTAAATTATTTAACAGAATCAACAGAAAGCACAATTGACAAACAAAATTTAATTAATGAGAAGATGAAGGAGCTTTATAATGAGTTGGAGCAGGTTAGAAATCTTCAGGTATCAACAACAAGAGAATTTATTGCTGAGATTAAGAAAGAAATCGAAGAATTAAGGAACGAATTCCAGAAAGCAAACCAAAGTATCAAAGAGCTTCAAAAGAAAGCCGAAGACATGAAATTAATTATAAATGCTATAGAAGATGTGAAAGAGTCACAAAAAACTATATCAAAAATAAATCTCGAAGCAATAGAGAGAATGAAAGAAAGCCACCTATCAAATATCGAAGAGGTTCGCAGTAAAATAGATAGCATATCGTCTGACATGGATTTGATTAAACAGGTTCAGAAATCATTGAGTGAAGGCTTTTACTATAACATAGATTCCATAAAAAATGCTATAAAAGGTATTAAGGAAAGTCGGCCTATATCTATGGAAAAGGCGCTTCCTGAAATCAGAGCCAAACAAAAAACAAAGAGAACCAAAAAGGCAAGAAAACCTATAAAAAAGAGTTAAAAATGATTTAAAAGAAGGGCAAATAAGAAGAATGGACAAGGTTATACTAAATACACTATTAAAAGGCTTCGCAGAATCAACTTTCAAGAATTGTTAAGGATGATCTAAAGCCTTTCAGGCCAAGACTAAATTTGAGAATATTTGTCAAGAGATTCAAAAAAGAGCAGACTTATTATTGAACATCCTATTGGCAATGAGTGATGGATTATTATTCAATATTATAAATGAAGGCAAAACTCAATAGATACCTTTGGCTCAATATCAGATAATGCATTATTATTCAATATTATAAATGAAGGCAAAACCCTGAAGATAAAGAGATTTACATATTTAAATTGGTTGGTCATCTTAGTTAAGAAATTCATCGTAACAAAACACTATTGCACATACTCTATTTCTTCTCCTTTTGGTTTTTCTGGCTGAACCCTTTTTCTCATTGCCAAAATCTTTTCATATGCTTCATTCATCTTTTTGCTGACAGAAGGGGAAATAACTTTTAGTGCATATTCAAAATCTGAGTTAGTTACCACCTTTGCTTCTTTGTTCTTTCGCAATGCGTTCATTGCTGCCTCTCTGCATAACGCTTCTATATCAGCACCAGAGAATCCCTCAATCTTTTTGGCAATCTCTTCGATATTAACATCTTTAGAAAGTGGCATCTTTCTTGTATGTATCTTCAAAATCTCTTCCCTTGCTTTTAAGTCTGGCACTGGGATCATTATCTGCTTGTCAAATCTACCAGGCCTTAATAGTGCTGGATCTATGATATCTGGTCTATTCGTAGTTGCTAACACAAATACCCCACGAATCTCTTCTAAGCCTGACATAAGCGCTAGAAGCTGTGATACTATTCTGTCTGAAACCTCATTAATTGAACGCCCTCTGAAAGAAGTCAAGGCATCTATCTCATCAAAACATATTATTGCAGGTGCGACCTGTTTTGCTTTATGAAAGATTTCTCTAAGCCTGCGCTCACTCTCTCCGACCCATTTTGACAAAAGCTCTGGTCCAGACACCAATATAAAATTGGCTCCACTTTCGTTTGCAACAGCCTTTGCTATTAAGGTCTTTCCACACCCAGGCGGTCCAAATAACAAAATTCCATGAGGTGGTTTGATTCCAAGCTTATTGAACGATTCAGGATATTTTAATGGCCATTCTATTGCTTCTCTGAGCTCTCTCTTTACATCATCTAAACCTCCTATGTCATCCCACTTTACATTGGGTTTTTCTATCAGTACCTCTCTCATAGCAGAAGGTTCGACAAACTTTCTTGCATAATCAAAATCCTTTTGTTTAACAATTAGTTTTTTTAAAACCTCTTGTGGCAATGGTTTATCTTCCTTTATTTCTCCAATTTTTGGTAGCAAGTTGCGTAGCGCATGCATTGCAGCTTCTTTGCAAAGGGTTGCTATGTCAGCTCCTACATAACCATAAGTCAAATCAGCCAACTTATCAATATCTACGTCATCAGCTAATGGCATCCCTCTTGTATGGATTTGAAATATCTCCTTTCTTCCATTCTTGTCAGGAACTCCTATCTCTATTTCTCTGTCAAATCTACCCCCTCTTCTAAGTGCAGGGTCAATTGCATTAACCCTGTTGGTTGCTGCTATCACTATTACCTTTCCCCTTGATTTCAATCCATCCATAAGCGTAAGCAATTGAGAAACCACCCTTCTCTCAACCTCTCCTGTAACCTCTTCTCTTTTAGGAGCTATCGCATCTATCTCATCAATAAATATAATTGACGGTGCACTTTTTTCTGCATTTTCAAATATCTTTCTAAGATTTTGTTCAGATTCTCCATACCATTTACTCATTATCTCAGGTCCATTAATCGAAAAGAATGTTGCTCCTGCCTCATTTGCTACAGCCTTTGCCAATAATGTCTTACCTGTTCCAGGAGGACCAAAAAGCAGAACGCCCTTTGGCGGTTCAATTCCAAGCCTTTCAAATAGTTCTGGGTGCTTTAAAGGAAGCTCTATCATTTCCCTTACTTTTTTTATCTCCTCCTGCATTCCTCCTATATCCTCATAAGTAACCTCTGGGACCCTTTCTTCAATTGGTTGTGTCATCTGCTCTAACAGCTCTATCGTAGTCTCTTCAGTAACCTTCACTATGCCCTTAGGATTTGTGGATACAACTATAAACTTTTCTTCTCCAAAAGAAGGAAAAAAGATATCATTTATGTCCATTCTAATAAACTCTTCAAAGAAATCTTCCATTGATGTTCTTCTTCTTATTATCGGGCTTGGGCTGATAATATCGCCTGTCTTCAAAGGTCTCATCAATAAATTTTGTTTGAACATAGAACCATCACCCTTAATAATAACATTGGGTCTTGCTGGTGCGAGGGTAACGCTTTTTGCATCATTTACTTCAACCTTTTTTATTGTTACGAACTCGCCTATTGATGTTCCGCAATTCCTTCTGACCAATCCGTCCATTCTCACAATATCAAGCCCTATATCAGCAGGATATGACCTTACTGCTATTGCGCCCGTAGTTCTTTTTCCTTGAAGTTCTACAATATCGCCTTCTTTGATTCCAAGCCTCTTCATATTTTTTGTATCTATTCGAATAATACCTAAACCAACATCTCCCTTTTCAATAAGCTCTCCTACCCTTAGCTTTATTTCATCTTCCATACTCATCAACCATCTTCTCATCCATCAAAAGTTTGAGCATACGGCACTCAACCTTCTTGCTCCAGTTATTAAAGTATTCCTCAACCTTGTTTAAATATCTTTCAGTTATAAGAAAAACCGAATCATCAATCTTCATATGAGGTATACTATCTAATAATCCTGGTCTTCTATATGTGTATTGCTTTTTGTTCCTTTTTACTACCACCTGATTCCAGCCATAAAGTTCGCGAAAGAATCGGTTTCTCTCGCCGAGTGAATTGAATCTTTTTCCATTTGTTGAAAAGCTTATTAGTACAACCCTTTTGACCTTCATAATCATTATCATATAAAAAGAAAAGTATTTAAAGTTTTATTTACGTATATCATAACTCGCAACTTTTTTAATTTTTGCTCTTATATCTCTACTATGGAAAGACTGCCTACAAATTCTCCGTTGGATAAGATTTTGGGCGGTGGCATAGAATACAACGCTATTACCAATGTATATGGTGAGGCGGGTTCTGGAAAAACAAATCTTGCAATCCTTTGTATGCTTTCAGCTATAAAAAAGGGAAAAAAGGTTATTTTTATCGATACCGAGGGTGGGTTTTCATTTGAAAGATTAGACCAACTAGCCAATGGAAACGGAAACGAATATTTAAAGAGTATGATCTTTTTTGAACCCAAGACATGGGAAGAGCAGTGTGAGAGAATAAACAAAATCGAGAACATTATTGAGCAAGAGAACGTTGGTCTGATTGTCGTGGATTCAATAGTCTCACTTTATAGACTAGAGCTCAATAGCGAGAATTTTCAAGAGATTAATAGACAGCTCTCAAAGCAATATTCTATTTTGTCCAATATTTCAAGGTCAAAGAATATTCCAGTACTTGTAACGAATCAGGTATATTCTACTGGTAGTAAGATAGAAATGACATCTAGAACCATAGGAAAATATTGGGCAAAAGCATTGATAAGGCTCGAAAAATTAGACAGGTTTGGACATAGATCTGCGATTATTGTAAAACACAGGTCATTGCCTGAGGGTAGAAGGATTGAATTCATAATTACTCAAAACGGATTGAAGGAGGTTGGAAAGCTTTCGATATTTTAGCTTTTCGATTTTTATTATAAATTTTTATAAAGATTAAAGTGTGTAAATAATTTATTGTACACAAACCATTAATCTACCTACGAAGTTAATACCATCAATTAGATTAGTAATCAATAAAAATGGTTTCAGAGCAAGGAAAAAAAGGTTATGGAGCAATAAGCACGATTAAGCCTCTTCAGTATTGAAAAAATTTACAAAGATTAGTATATTGCCTTCAATCGCCTTTAATTGTAATTCCTGCTATTATATGCATCTTAAAACCATTAAAATTGCATTTTGATGTAAATACTATTTGCACACTTTCTAATAAAGTTGAATCAACAACGAAAAATTATTATGATAATCAACGATTGTTTCAAATGCTTGTTTTAACCTTCACTTCTTTCTATTTCACTATGTGTAGTATTGATTTAAATCAATATCAGACAGAAATTTCTATTAGAATTATTTTTTAAATGTGCACATTCCTATAAATATATCTATCAAATAATAAAATGATTTAAGATGGCATCTTCGCTTGAAAACTTTAAGAAAGCGTGGACAAAATTAGAAGTTGAGGAAGCAAGAAGGGGCTTTCTTATACACTTAGCATCTTATCTAATAGTTAATTCTTTTCTGATTTTTGTCAATCTTTATACAAGCCATAGATACCTTTGGTTTCCTTGGATTCTCTGTGGTTGGGGGATTGGTTTGGCGTTTCATTATATGGTTTCGAGGGAATCTATTGTAATTTCTGACTTAGAAAAGAAAATCGCATTAATAGAGCAAAGAAGCAGAGAAAGAAAAAAATAGATAAAATATATTTGAAATTTTTATATAAAGACCGATTTCATTATGCCCCCACTGGGACTCGAACCCAGATTACAGCCTCTCTGCACTACCGCAGGGCTGTGTCCTATCCTGTTAGACTATGAGGGCACAAATATTTATATTTTAATTCTTAAATAAAATGAGATGGTCGAAAAAATAGAATGCACCTCGTGTCACAGAAATGTTATCACAGAAGAGAACTTTGTGAAATTTATGTGCCCTTTGTGCGGAAAAGCTGAAATAGTGAGATGTGAGAAGTGCAGAAAATTAAGCATTATCTATAAATGTCCTGAATGCGGATTTGAGGGTCCATAGCTTTTTGGGTGAGTTTAATGGGGCAGGTTGCTGTAAAATTTAAGATTATGCCCACATCTACGAATACAGACATAAATAGTATTAAAAGTAAAATCGAAAAGATTACAGATGTAAAAGATGCAAAGATAGAAAATCTCGCATTTGGCTTAAGGGTATTAAAGATATTGATAATGCTTCCTGACAGACACGGAATAAGTGAAATAGAAAATAAAATAAAACAGATTAGTGGCGTTAGCGAAGTTGAGACAGAATCTATCACGTTGGTTTAGGCTTTTATATTTTCTTTGATTATTAAATTTATTATGTATTCTCAAAAAATACTAAATCTCCTAAAAGCAATGAACATAGCATTAGGTGACAAAATTTTGATCAGAAAAAATTCTAAAGAAATAGTAGGCATTCTTATGCCAAAGCCTCTGCTAAGTGATCCAAATTGTTTGACAATAAAACTAGATGACGGTTATAACATAGGTATAGCCTCGTGGGAAGAGATAAGGAAAGTAGAAGAAAAACCTAAACATAAAGAATACTTGCATAAGCCTGTGTCAAAAATATTTAATAAAACATTACCAACGATCTCTATCTTGGGTACAGGTGGTACAATTGCAAGCAAGATAGATTACAGAACAGGTGGTGTTTATGCATCGTTTTCACCAGAAGATATAATTAATCAAATTCCTGAATTAGAGAAATATGCGAACATCAAATCAAGGGAAATAATGAACATCATGAGCGAGGATATAACACCCGAAGAGTGGATCAAAATAGCAAAAGAGGTTGCAAACGAAATTAACTCTGGCTCAGATGGTGTAATAATAACCCATGGAACAGACACCATGCACTTCACTGCAACAGCACTGGGTTTCATGCTAATGAATTTACCTGTGCCAGTGGTATTGGTGGGTGCACAAAGAAGTTCAGATAGGGGTTCAAGTGATGCCTCAATGAATGTAATCTGCGCAGCAAATTTTATTGCTAAATCTGATGTGGCTGAGGTTTGCATAGTAATGCACGGAAACAGTAGCGATGAGTATTGCATAGCTATAAGAGGATGCAAATGCAGGAAGATGCACACAAGCAGCAGAGACGCATTTAAGCCTATAAATGATAAGCCAATAGCAAAGATTTACTATGATGGAAGGATAGAAATCATAAATAAAAATTATAAAAAGAAGGGAAAGGGAAAGGTAAAAGTAGATAGTAAATTAGAAAAGAGGGTTGCCTTAATCAAGGTTTATCCTGGATTAGATCCTGATATCTTTGATTTTTATATCGACAGGGGATGCAAAGGCTTTGTAATAGAGGCTACAGGGTTAGGTCATGTTCCAACGCTTGGAAAATATTCTCTATTAGATAAAATAGAAAAGGCTGAAAAATTAAAAATACCTGTGGTAATAACGTCGCAGTGTTTGTATGGCAGGGTTCACCCTACAGTATATCACAATTTGAGGGAACTCTCAAAAAGAGGAGCAATCTTCGCAGAGGACATTCTTCCAGAGGTTGCATACATAAAATTGATGCATGTTTTGGGTCACACAAATGATATTAATAAAATAAGAAAAATGATGTTGACAAATATGATAGGCGAAATTAGCGACCGCACACTATAATATGTGAGCGTTATCATATTTATATTCTCTGGACACAATTTATATTTATGGAATTGGCATCATGGCACATGGTCGCCTTAATACTCTTATTGATTACATTGCTTGTGGTGTTTTTTGTTATTGTTATGCCGATTTGGAGTAACATATTTCATACTCGTAGCGGAGTTGAAATATTAAATGCGTGCCAAGCATGGTCGTCAAGAGGGTGCAATAAAGACTCTCTCACAGATTTTAAAGATAAAATAGGATGTTCTGAGCTTGATGAATGCAGGAATATATGCAGAAGGCATGGGTTTTGTTGGTGATTGACTAAATGAAAGGTATTCAAAGGGATATGATGAACATTATACTAGGGCTTATTATATTTATGCTATTCATAGCATTGGTTGCTCTTATCTTTTCAAGATTGGGTGGTGTATCATAAATGCATCCGATGTATGACCTCGCCAAGATGGTATGCTCGCTAATATTAATTTTATTATTCTTGAAATTGGTAGTAGATATGACGACAACCTATATAGAGTATTTAGCAATGGGAAATTCAAGAATCGTTCAAGAGTATTTATCTGGGTTCTTGTCTATGAGCAATTTTGCACCACAAAACTTTTATGTAATCAACGCTTTTCCAGAAATTACCCACAAATTAAAAGTAACCAAAACGCCCCCTTTAATCAATATAACCTCTGGCGGGGTTGTGAAAGCGCCAAAGATAAAGTTTAGAGAATATGAACCTCTTGGATATACGTTATCTGATAAAATTGTTATCTCTGGGGATTGCATAGATAGATGGTGCGAATTCTCAAGCAATGAACTAAATGCACTAAAACTCATAAAATCTGATGATAATGTAAATGTAGTATTAAACTTTAAACAAAGGGATGAAAAGAAATGAAAGGATACGAAGAACCTACCACAACCTTCATAGATGTAATTACAATTATTATATTTACAGTATTTGTTATTGGTAGCTTATTTATACTTATTCAATTTAGAACAAACATGAAATATGCAACCACCTCAAGGATTGCCATAGATTTTGGTGAAAATCTTCTATCAGCTGAATGTATAGCAGATATGAAGGGTGTTTTGAACGAAACCAAATTAGATATAGAACAAAATTATTACAGGCAAAATAGAGAAGATAATGATGGGTTTTCTTGTTTAGTTACGGACTTCGAGACAAATACAATAATAGAAACAAGAGGAAAGAGGTGGATATTTGGAGAAGCCAGTGGCAAGAGTGCTTACTTTCCAGCCTTAATTAAGATGAGAAATGGAATAACGCTGCCAGCAACCGTAACTGTAATAGTAAGTGAATAAAATGAAAGGTTTTACTCTTACACTATCTTTGATGTCATTTATAATAATGATAGTTGTAGGCGTAACCATATCTATAATAATAGCTGGGTTGAACCTCTTCCATATTCACATAACAAAAACCCTCATAATAAATTCAATCTATGCTCCTGTATCTACACAAGATGCATTGCTCTCGCTAATGGAATTTGAGAACAATAAAATAAAATTTAAGCAAGCCCTTGCTTATAGCGTCTATGAAAATAGACTTACGCCTAAGGTTTCTTTTAATGGTGAGACCTATGTATATGATTTATCTCTTATATCGAAAAATTACTTGGATTATGTATATAGTGAGGGAGAGTATTGGCTTTTTTTGTATAATTCGTCAACGCATGATTATAAGACATTAGCGAGCTCTAAGGAAAATCCTGAAGAGATATTTGAAAAAAGCGAAAATAATAAGCGAGCATCCTTTCCAATAAGAGAGGATTATTGGTTAGTATTGTACACAAAATGATGAAAAATGAAGGGAATAGCACCAATTGTATGGATCATAGGAACAGTTGTACTATCTGTGGTGGGCACATTTTTTTTGATTATTTTAGTACTGACGAGCTCAACAGAAATAAGACTATCGGACAAGGTTGGTTATGGGCTGTCTGGAATTAATCTGTTTTATTTGACAGAAAAGGTTATTGAAGAAGATGTTTATCTTGCAATAGAGACAAGCGCAATGGAACTTGGCAAAATGTGTGGTGGTATTAGTTGCGAAAAAGAATGCTATTGGTCAGTTAGCTGCCCTACAACAAGTGAAGCCCTAGAGAAATATAAAGAAGAGATTAAAAGAAGATTAAATCACCTTCCAGAACACATCGGAAAATATAACTTGACAGGACCAAAAGTAAATGAAATTTATATTGAGGATGATAAGGTCAGCATTAACTTATCATCTCATATAATAAGCATGGAGGATGATGAATTCAATATCAGCATATCAAAGGATGAGATTAATTTAAAAAAAGAAATTACATACCCTTTGTTAATAAAATTAGGAAGAAAGT
The DNA here is from genome assembly GCA_039091735.1 of Candidatus Aenigmatarchaeota archaeon. GTDB lineage: Archaea > Aenigmatarchaeota > Aenigmatarchaeia > GW2011-AR5 > JAHLMP01 > JAWCLB01. The sequence goes on from JAWCLB010000002.1 coordinate 32,424, forward strand.
TCATAGAAGATGGTGTTTTAGCAAAAGAACTTGACAAAAAATTGATAATAAAAACAAGTGCTACTATGCAAAGGGGAGATAGTTGCCCAAGTATTGAAGAGTTGCTTAGACTCACTGACTATTATACCATAGACAGAATAATAGGAAGCGCTGTTAATTATGACATAAATATGCTCATATTAAAAGAAGAGCCTTACAATTTAGCAACATGCAAAGCAGAATTAGAAAATGTGAAAAAGGAATATGTTCCTCTTGCCATAAGTTGCGAAGAGTATGAAGATTATTTTGAAGGAAGCATAGATTTTGCATTTTACATAGAGACTACTGTAAAATTTTCATGCTCAGATGAAAAATATAAAATACCGCTAAGCGGAAGAGATGAGTTGTCAGAACTAGAATTACACTTCTTTGTAACCTCCAGCTCTATTGTTAGCAAAAGCGTGAGCAAATCAGTCATGGGATAATTGGTCAATCGCCTGTATTTAAAAAATAGTAATTAGTGGCTTGTGATTTAATACGTAAACCATTACATTTGCCCACTGTTACCCTTTTATCTTTACAAACTTGGATTGTATAACAAGACGCCATGAATGATAAGTCATGAAAAAAGATTCTTATTGTCATAATTTTACTCTTTCTCAATTAGCTTCGCCTTTCTAATCAAGAGCCTCCCACTATTGGTTTTGCTATCCCACATCTTCTCTGATTCAATTATTTTTATTTTTTTTCTGAAAAGAGGGCAATCGATAACAAGCGTCTCAAATTCTCCGCCCTCACCAGAAATATTTATTTTATATCTTTTATTTAAATCTTCCAAATTCTTTATATTCTTTTTGTTGAGTTTTGCACCAAGCCATGCTTTATCAAAACCGCTAGCAGCAACAGCAGTTATAATAATCTTAAATCCTGCATCTAACATGTCTTCTAGAATTTCTAAAGAATTTTTGTGCCAAAGCGGTGCAAAGTGTTTCAATCTTAGGTCATGACAAATCATGTCTATTCTTGATTTTTGGTAATTACTTGCTATTGCACCAGATACGACGCCTTCTATATTCATCTCATCCTTTATTTGCTTCAATGCATTCTTAAGATCAATTAATTCCTCTTCTTTTATGCCTGCTGATCTTTTAGTGATCAATGGAAAACCCATTGCATTTGCTTGTATCTCAGTCATGTGTACATTCGATGTATGAAACATATAGCTGTCTGGGTTTTCACTTATAATTGTGACCAAGCACAATACTTTATGCTGTTTCAAGACAAGATATGTAGCAAATGTTGAGTCTTTTCCCCCTGAAAATAGTGATGCTAGCTTCATCTTTATCACTCATAAATCATTTTGTTTGTATCTTGATTGCGCACTCCTTTTTAATCATAAGACTATGGAATATTCCATGATGCTTTAATATCTACGACTTTACGTCTGTAAAAAACTTTGCTTCTGTATGCGAAGGTTAAAAAAACACAGACATTACCCTTTTACAACACCAATAGGAACAAGCCTCACTACAATCTTGCTAATTCCAGATTCTTGAGTAACCCTTACTACCTCATCTATGTCCTTATATGCAGATGGTGCCTCCTCAGCCAAAACCCTCCAGCTTGCTGCCCTCGTAAGAATCCCTTCCTTAGCAAGCTCTCTAGCAACATTCTCGCCTCTAACCCCTCGAAGCATACTTGCCCTCGAAGATACTCTTCCTGCTCCGTGTGCGGTTGAATAAAAGGTATCTTTTGCTGTTTCTGCACCTATTAAAATATAGCTTGCTGTTCCCATGCTTCCTGGAATTATGACAGGTTGTCCTATAGTTTGGTAATCACTTGGAATGTCTTGGCTATTTGGAGGGAATGCTCTAGTAGCCCCTTTTCTGTGTACATAAACCTTTTTGATATTTTCGTCTATTTTATGTTTTTCTATTTTTGCTATATTATGTGCCACATCATAGATAAGTTCTAGACCTATATCCTCCTCTTTCATATTCATGACTTTTATAACACTTTCTCTTGTCCAGTGTGTTATAAATTGGCGGTTAGCCCATGCATAGTTGGCTCCGCAACACATAGCCTTAAAATAATCTTCGCATTCTTGTGTGCCTGCTGGAGCATAAACCAATTCTCTGTCAGGCAGTTTTTTTACCTCTTCATAAAATTTCTTTTCCAAGATTTGAAGATAGTCAGCACATATCTGATGCCCAAGTCCTCTTGAGCCTGTATGAATCATTATGCATATTTGATTTTCTTTTTCAATACCGAGCCTCTTTGCAATCTCAGGTAAATAGATTTTATCAACTCGCTGAATCTCCAAGAAATGATTCCCTGCGCCAAGAGTACCTAATTGCGGAGCTCCTCTATTCTTCGCCTTATCTGATACCTTGCTTGGGTCTGCAGATTTCATGCATCCTCTCTCTTCTGTGTGTTTTATGTCATTGCTATTTCCATAATTGTTTCTTACTACCCATTCTGCACCATCTTTCATAACATCATCAAGCTGGCTATGAGTTAGTTTAAGTTTGCCTCCTCTTCCAACACCAGAAGGGACATTCTTGAAAATTGCCTCCAGCAACTCTTTTATTTTTGGTTTGATATCGCTAATTGTGAGGTTTGTCCTTAATATTCTAACCCCACAATTTATATCAAAGCCTATTCCACCCGGACTTAACCCACCCTCCTCATAATCGAGAGCAGCAACACCTCCGATAGGAAATCCATAACCAAAGTGCATGTCAGGCATCGCTAATGAATATTTATATATCCCTGGTAATGTAGCAACATTCATGGTCTGTTGTATTGCTCCTTCTTCCACATCTTTCAATAATCTCTCAGACAAAAATATTCTGGCAGGAACCCTCATTCTTCCAGATTTTTGTACCTCCCAAATGCAATCTCCAAGCCTTTTCAAGTTATTTTTTATTTCTGGCATGTATTAATTTATTGTAAGCAAACTATAAAAAGTTCGAAGATATTAACAGGAGAATCGTTCAAGAAGGTATACAAACGAATTATTACATGCAAGCCCATAATTGTGGCTATCTGTTCTGAAGTATGGCAATAGTGCAACATGACAATGAACAAACGAAGCAATTACTACAGAGTCTAGAGGTCATAGAATTTAACTCTCTAAGAGGTATTCTGAAACAAAACCTTTGCATTTTTTCTTTAATATCTTTAAGGGGTTTATTCCAAGAATCAAACCCTTTGCAATATTTACTTACAGATTTGCATATAATTTTTGGTGTCATCTCATCATCATATTTATCTGCTATTATCGCATAATCTGTTGTAATCTCTTCATCTTTTTAATATCTTTAAAAGCTATAATCATTGTTCTTTGTTTTATACCAGTATTTGTGTCACAAGAACGGCAAAGATATTTTCCAAAGTTATCAAATTGAGCAGGCTCAATAAATAAATTTTTACTGATATGAACTGGATAAATTGTGCCTTGTTTACAATTGGACCTGTCATCAAAAAAAATGAATTTGAATTTTTATTCGAATTTATCATTAGTTTAATTATGCAATTTCGGAATTTGCCCGATATTTTTCTAGTGCCTGAAGTTGATCGTAAACTAAAATCAATTTAGACAAAATCATAATAAATACCCGCTGTTCGTCTCTATGAGAATAGATTTTAGCTAGATTTCATAGGAAGATGTAAGTTAATTTTACTAAAGACTTCTTGCAAATTAGTTTGTAAAGTCTTCAGATAGCAACTCAAATAAATAATAGGAAACTTCATTATAATAGCATTCTAAGCTCTTTTCCCTTTTCGATTGCCAAATCTATTGCATCTTCTATTTCCTCTTTTGTAAATCCTTTGCTACCACCCTTTTGCATCGCGCAAAGAAATATATTATCATTATCCTCAAAAGAGCCAATAGTTAGCAATGCGTCCATTGTTTCCTCTTCCACAAGATTTGGATCTACGATCAATGCGTTGGATACCTTTGCGATTGTCACAGACACGGGTTTTCTTATGATAGGTAATGGCTCCGTGCCTTTATTATAATAATCTATTTCCACTTTCTCGTCATCTATTTTGAATATAGGCATCTTGGCATTAAGCAATGCAGCAACCGCAGCTAGCACAGCTGTATCAAATAAATTACCATCATTGTCTAAAACCAAAATATCTATCATTACCCTCCATACATTAGCCTTGTTGATGACCATCTTTTTTAAGTCTATGGCATTGCTTTCGCGTATGACCCTATCAACAACCCTTGCTAACTCTATTGCTTCATCGCTTGGTGGACCTGGACTAAACTCAGGTGATGCAAATGGTACAAATTCTCCTCCTACAACAATAACACCTTCATCAGGCCTGTCTGGAAAAGGTTCGCCTGACTCAATTTTGACACCTGCTATTACCTTTGTATTTCCGATCTCTACTCTTGCTGAGCCTTCGGCATTTTCTATAATCCCTTGCTCTATTTTGATTTTCCTGTATTCGTCGAATCTTCTTTCATCTATTCTAGTATTTTGTTTACTTATCATCTCTTTTACCATTTCTTTATCTAGCATTATCATTTTTCAACCCTTATCCCAAGAGGGGAATTTTTTATCTGTTATGAATTCAAACACACAACCCTTATCTTTTATCCTCTTTTTAAGCGAAGTAAGGCTCTTATCGCTTTCTATTACTTTCTCATTCAACACAGCTATCCACTTATTATTATAATTTTTGACCAAATCATCATAGTGTTTTCCTATCCACTTAAAATCCTTGTCTTTCATACTAAGCACCCAAATTCTCTAATTCAATCTCTTCATATTTATTTCTTAATGCCTCTTTTTGTTTTTCATAAACCTTATTACAGCCTAATATCGCAAGCTCAATTGCCCTTTTGAACTCATCTTTTGAGATTATACCATCCATTTGTAATAATGTAAATTCATTCTTTCTTGGATAATAAGCAACGGGTATGTCTGTTTCACCTTCTTCATCCTCTTTTCCTGCAATATCCAGAACTATCTTTCCGTCGACCTTCCCTACACTCACACTCGCTACGAGGTCTCGCATAGGAATGCCAGCATCTGCCAATGCTATTGATGCTGCGTTTATAGCTGCACACCTTGTTGAAGCATCTGCCTGCAGAATCTCTACATATACATCTATTATTGTTTTTGGGAACTCCTCCAAAAATATGACAGATTCGAGGGCGTGTTTTATTACTAATGATATCTCTCTTGACCTTCTAGATGGAACGGGCGAACACCTTTCTCGAGTTGAGAACGGGGCCATATAATAAACTACATTTAAAACGCTTCTCTCACTCTCTTCTAAAAATCTCGGGACGCGCCTCGGTCCATAAACACCTGCTATTGCCTTTGTGCTTCCAAATTCGAAATAACCAGAGCCATCTGCCCTCTTTAACACCCCTGCTTTTGCTACTATATTTCTCATTTCATCTGTTCTTCTTCCATCAAGCCTTATTCCATGTTCATTAATCATGTTTATTTCCTCATTCTAGCATCAAGAAATGCTTCTATTTTATTTGTAAGCCCTACAGTGTGCGCATATTCCTCTATCTTGATTATTGACTCAACAGCCATCTGCTTATTTTCACCTTTTATCCAGACAACACCATTTTGGCCAACTACTATTTGGCAGCCTGTCTTTTTCTTTATCATCTCAACCATAGAACCCTGCCTTCCTATTATTCTTGGAACCTTTGATGGAGTAACTTTAACCAGAATCCCATTATACAGTTTCCTACATTGTTTGTCTCTCATCGTTAGGCTGACAGACTTGGTTTTGCTTACGCTTAAAACCTTTGCAAATATTATATCATTGAAGTCATAATATTTGGTTAGGTCGTTCTTAGTAAGATCAACGAACTCATTAACTGCTTCGCTGAGCGAGATCGTAGCAGTATAGGGTGAGTTTATATCAACAATCCATTTCGATGCAACAATGTCAGTAATTATTCCTATGATCCCATCACCCCTCCTTGGATTATAAACGCCGCTAAGTGGAATTACAAAATATATATTATCCTTTCTATCTGAAAGTCCTACTGTCTTTGACACAACGCTTCCCTTATCTATATAAGTCCCGCCTCCAGCAGTACCATAACCAATCTCTTCGCCAGGAAGCACAAGTTTTCTTGGTTTTACATATTCTTCAGTCTTGGTTTCCATTTTATTCACCTTTTTCAGTTATCTCAGCCTCGCCTTGGGTTATTCTATTCATTTTATCAAATATCTCATGCTTCAGCCCAGCAGGTACCTCAATGATCGCGAAGAGTGAACCGTCTTTAAGCCACTGTGGCTCTGCTTTAAATGATTTTAAAATTCCATATGACCTTCCAGACCACTTGGCAGGAACCCTTATCTCAAGTTTGGCTTTTTCGAAAGATAAAGGTATAATAGGTTTTATTGCCTTTATGACATTATCTATTTGCTCATCTACGCTTTTAAATATATCAACGTGAATCTTTGCCTGTTCCATTGCATTCAATATTCTTTGAGTTGGATGTGGCTTCTTTGTCTGTGGATCTATGGCATTCTTGGAGATGAAATCAGCAATCTGTATTCTTTTTTCCTCAGTCTTCCTTCTTCTCATGTCAGTTGTCAGCTGGATGTCACCTTTTTTTAATATCTCTTTTGCAATCTCTTCTATGTTATCTGTTCCAAAGGAATTGATTATGTCTTGCCTGCCTGCAGGCAACCCTTTTTTGCTATCCTTGAAAACCTCGTCAACAGCAAGCATATTTGCTATGCTAACTGATTTTCCTTCCTTGAATCCATAAGCAAGGTCAGGGTCAACCAGTATTTCAAAGGTTTTTCCATTTCGTTCAATTTTAGCAATAACGGCCTTATCAACAGTAACCATATATACTTACCTATATTCTTCTTATTAAAAAATTTTTTAAGCCTTTTGCATCAAGACAGAAGATTTTATCAGGATAGAAGGAATTAACCCAATAAAAATTATAATTGTAAAAATGTTCTTTTGAGGTAAAAGAACAATGGAGTATTACCAGTATATTATGGCTGCTCCCACTCAATTTCATAATATCTGTTTCTTGAACCAGGTAGGTCAATTCTTTTGGCAACATAATATGTAACTGATGTCTCTCTGTCAGATATCCCTATTATAAGTCTAAGACCTAACTTGTCCGCCTTATTCAACGCAGATGCGAGCTCCTTGCCTCCAAGTTCCTCATCTTCTGTGAATGAAATTATGGCAAATTTTGGGTTATCTTCTCCTGGCTTCTCGAGCCCTATCTTTTTTCTATGAAAACCTATTAAATCTATTTCACCTTTTTTGTAGTCTTTATCCTTCATCCCAGGGATTGCCATAATAAAGGTTTTCCTAACAGAATGTGCAACCCTTACTGCCCTTGCCCATTCGCTCATTATCATCCTAGCTCTTTTTGGAAAAACATGAATCACGTGTTTTGAGTGTATCCAGCCCGATTTCTCTCTGACAGGAGATGCGCCTGGAAAATACAGCCTAAAATGCGTTCCGAATTTAAATCCCGTTTTTACGACATACCCTCTTGTTATCCAGTCTTCATAAACATCAAATAGAGCATCTGCATCCTTTTTTTCTTTTTTAATAAGATTAAGTAGTTTATGATAGTCAATTATTTCACCTGTTTGTGCATTCTTAACGCTAAAGCCGTTCTTTGCTAGAAAGAGGGTTTCGATGAAATCAAATTTTAAGATATTGTCACGGTGTTGCTGTTTGTATACTCCAAGCTGGCCAAGCCACATATTCTCAAAAAGCTGTTTTGTTTTTTCATTGCATTTCAACAGAGATACCATATCCTCTGGTAGATATAAGAGAGGTTCTGTGTCAAGTGGTGGAATTGTAATCTTTCCAGAAGGGTATTTGACCACAGGGCTTCTGCCAAAATTTTTTTCTTTGATTCTGTCAGGAAATACAGGAATTAATCCCCTATCTCTCCAGTCCCTATAAAGATTGTATCTTGCAAATATCCTAGGTTCATTTGAGAATATATTAATCAATTCTAAGAAATTTACATTCTCATTTTTCTGTCTACATACAACATTTCTTATATTTACAAGATACATCGCCTCAATAGGATTTAGCTCTAAAATGTTGCCCTTTTCAGAACCATAGAATCCCTCTCTTAATATTGATATGCTATTTGAGTCTTTTGCTATAATTTTATTGCCTTCTAAAAAAAGCGTGGGTTTCTGCTTCTGAATTTCTTGGGGGTTTTCTTTTGCCATATATGTATTCTTTACATTAACACTTAAATGGTTTTATGGCTGTCTTTAGGTTGCAATAAAAAAATGTTAGATTTGGCCATAATTTACTGAGCCAAGAAGTTATGTGTAAGATTACCTAAATTTTTTAAAATGCTATTTACAAACCAATGCGCAATATTTACAGGATTTTATGTAAATAGAAACAATTCTCTTAATAACAAATTTATGATTATTTTTCTAGTTTAGCATATTCTGTTGTAGAAATTATAAAAATGGGCCCGACGGGATTCGAACCCGCGACACCCGGCTTTCCTCTAATATCACAGCATAATAGCTCAAGTCTTTTAAGCAAAGCTTAAAAGGCCGGTGCTCTACCAGACTGAGCTACGGACCCTTAATAAGCGCCTCGGTCGGGATTCTCCTAATGGACACAAATACTATGCTTATTTTGTTTTGTGTCAACATATTTGAACCCGAGTCAGAGCCTTTCTGCCAAAAAGACGACAGGGCTCTATGCTAAGCCACTACACCACCGAGGCTAAATCCAATTTAATATCTTTTGTCCCAAATTATTTAAATATGTCAAAAAAATTCAGGTGGTACGCAGCAAAGTTGGCTATAGTTTGTATAATAGTATATCTAATTGAGCTAAGTTATCCGAATTTTATGCTTAATAATTTTGCTCTCGTATCGTCAAGGGTTATTATGAGACCATGGACAATCATAACGCATGCTTTTTTGCACTCTGTTTCTGATATTGCTCACATATTCTATAATATGTTTGCGCTGATATTGTTTGGTTCTGTCCTAGAACGATTTATTGGTTCAAAAAAATTTTTAATGGTATTCTTCATTTCTGTTGTAACTTCTGCCTTTGGTGGAATTGCCTTTTATGATACAATGATTGGTGCAAGTGGTGCAATAATGGGGATTCTTGGCACATTATCGGTCTTAAGACCAAAGATGATAGTTTGGGCATTTGGTGTGCCCGTGCCATTGATAATTGCATGTGCTCTATGGGCACTTGGAGATATTATAGGATTTTTTGCAGCAGATTATGTTGCACACGCTGCACATTTGTTTGGGCTCCTAACAGGGGTTTTAATCGGGTTTGTAATTAGTAGTCAGAATCATGAAAAGAAAATCATAAGAAAAAATAAAATACTCGATAACAAAGAGATTGAAGAATGGGAGAATAAATGGTTTAATAAATGAAAGGTTAACAACGTCATGGATTTCCCACTCCTGTTAGGAGTAGTACTCTCCATATCGCTGGGCTGCTTAACTTCCGTGTTCGGAATGGGAACGGGTGTACCCAGCCCGCTTTGGTCGTTAACCAAATATATTATCTTTGCAAATGCTTAAAAAGTTTATTTTAATCGATTAACTATGTTGTGCTTGATAGCTTTTGATAAGATTTTTATCTTTTAAATTCATAATCATCAATCGAATTGAACAGAATCAATTAGCTAATAACTTCAAACGAACATAACAATTTAACAGCCAATGGCCTTTTTCAGACTTCATTTAATGAGCATTCAAAATTCTGACAAGGTTTTGTTCAATGATACAAAATCGCTCCTTGATAAAAGCATATCACAGATATCATGACCATTGTTTAGCTTGGAGTTCTACATATTTTTGGGTAAGTGTTGGCATAGCTACTGTAACTGCCCTTATATTTTTTCCTTCAGGTACTTTGTATCCTGCCTCGATGAATGGTATGCCCTTTGGCTCTATCTCTACAACAACATTCTTTATAGCATTTATAATCTCAAGCGCATCTTTCAGAGCTATCATCCTTCCGCCTGTCTGATTTGCAATCTCGCTCATATACCAGCTTAGGGTATCGTCACATATGCATTGGTCTCTTGTGAACATCCATTTATTATGAAAGCAAATGCCGCAGTCTTGTGTACCTGGACAATTACAGCTCGGACAGCAATCTTTTCCTGTTTCAGCCTTTAATGGAAATACTATAACATCTCTTTCTTTAGCTGCTCTTATCCCGTTTTGTAAGCTCCTGTATTGGAAGGAGCCTGTTGACATTGTACATGTTTCACTACCCCCTGGTAGCTCGTCTGACAGTGGCATTCCAACTTTAACTGAATAATCTAACCAACCTTCTTTTGGACCATTCTCTATTGCGCATGCTAAGCCGTTTCCCCAGTCTTCCTCTGTTTGTACGCCGCCTAAACTACAATTAGCTCTTGATATAACATCGCAACTAAAGTATTGAGTACTTGGAAAGTCACCACAGGTTATCGTGCCTTCACAACATCCACTCAACTGCCCTTCTAATAAGTATAATGTCATGCTCACCTCTCTTCCAACCTGTCTCAACCCTTCTAATACATATGTTATATTCTTTAATGCAAGGACATCATCACACAAGCTTCCAGAGGTATCACTGACTATGACTATTTGAATCTCCCTCTCTGGTTTTGTAAGAGGTATATAGATATACCAATGCCCTTCTCCATATAATACATTAAAGCGCCATTCAAGCTCTTTTGTAACATTTATTTTACCGATAACAGGTCCAAAATTGATAGTATCATTACCTATATATGCTGCTATGCCTATAAGCTCTATCATTGATTTTCCTGTCCTCTCTTCTGTCATGTGCAGAATAGCGTTAACACCTGCCCTGAAACTCTCTCCTTCTTGAGTCTCAAATAAACTCTTGGTTGTGTATGCGTATCCCTTAATGCTTGCTGTCCTCAACATTAGTGTAACAACTAAGATTGCTACTGCCAAAATCACAAAGCCCAACATCTCAAATGCCTGCGCCTTCATATGCTCACGAACAATTTTTTAGGTTGTGAAAATGCTGTAGTTATTATATAATTTCCGGGTGATATTTCTTTTGGTCCTATTATCTCACAAAATAGTTCTCTGCATGCATTTCTTACGCACAAGCGATTGCCTTCAATTCTCATAGTTTCTTCAAAAGCTATTGCCGCCTTTTGCTCTCTTCTTAAACTACATGCCAAATCCAAAAATCCAGCGAAACTCTCTAATTCTCCATAAACTATTGAGACATACATCTTGCCAGGATTTATTCGTTTTGAGCTGTATCTTATTGCAATTGGCATCCAAAAATTAATATTTTCCTTTTTCTTTTCGGAAAACTCCTTAGCACCGAATGACCACGTATTTACAACCTTTCCGTCCTTATCTAATTCTTCTATTGTTGCCCTCCAGCCAAAATCGAAGCTTCTTGCACATTCTGGCTCGATATCACTATAAAGCTTTGAAAAAATATCAAGCTTCTCTTTGCTTACAAGATTTGCATAAGTGCCCTTGGTATCTTCTGCACGAAATGCCAAACAGTCTTCAGAATTTGCTAATAATAGCAAAATATTAGTTGCTGTTGCAGTCAAATCTAATGATTTTTCCCTTTCCTTTTCCTTTACCTCTGATGTGTAAAATGAAAAAATAAGTATGAGGATTAATAATATCATTGCAACAAGCATTATCGGCTTTATAACAAAACTCATCTGTGCTTTCATCTAGCTCACACATTCTATTCCAAACATTGGACAAAGTTTCTTAAATACGCAACCAGCACCAGAATTACATCCTGTTTCAGCAGGGAATGGCCTTCCATGGGTCTCGTTTATTAAACCACCAAATCCATAAATGCTGGCATTGATTGTATGATAAGTACCGATGTCGTTGTACCATATACATAGATTGTTGCATGCTCCTGACCCGCGGAGTGGTGTGACCGCGTGGAAGGTTGCATCAACCATTAGCCATTCTCCCCAATGACCATCGCACTGCTCAAGTTTTAGATGCTCTGGCAAATCTGGGTCACATTTATACACAGCAAATGAGTGCCGACGACAGCCAGCATCGGCGACAAATGTAACAAAAACATCCTTTGCCGGGACACCTAATGTCCTTAATATCGAAGCTACAGAAGGTCCATGATCACCACAAAAGCCAACCCCACAGCATTCGTTATATATCTCACAAAGTGCACAAGGACAATTTGATGTGCAACAGCATATAGAATCGCTTTTGGTGTATTCTTCATTGGCTTTGATCGTTTTGATAACCTTTTGAACACCCTCGCTTATGATTGTTATATACCTGCTATAATCAAATGCCCATCCCTCTGGTGTAGGCGCAGTAATCGTTCTTGCTACCTGTTTTATATCCCATCCTCTTCTATTCAAGAATTTTATTGCCTCATCTGAGCAAACACCAAGAACACCTGATGTTTGTTGTGGATTGTGCTCATCACAATTTGGTGAATTTGTATCAGAATACCAAAAACCACTTGTGAAATTACCCTTTCCTACTCTGGCAGGGCAATAGCATCCAGGAGAGGATGGACATGGTGATGGTGAGTTAAACGGACAACAATCAGGATCACAAAGCTCAGTTGAGTTAGCACAGTCAGGATCGCAACCATCGCCTTCTGCTATTGTACAAATATTGTCAGGAACTCCTGCATTTGTTTGATCTTGTGTATTTGCATATAAACATCCAGGAAGCCAAGAGCCATCAGGATCGCAGAATTTATAGGTGCTTGGTTCCTTAAATCCTGTGCACATACCATTTGAATCAACAGAAGCACAGCAGTCAATATCTGTTACATTATCTATAACTCTATCGCAAACACCATCTGTCACATTACCCATCATGTGAGCAGTATCATTAGGATTAGCGATATGTTTATTTGCTTGGCAGTCCTCTCTGCAAGTATAAAAGTTTTCCCATTTGGTTTCATTTCCATGCAACCACATCTCTCTTGTTTCACATATATTATTTCCGCAGCAATTCTTTCTTACTATCTTATCTCCTGGACAACAAATGCCCTCATCAGAACAAGGCGGCAATTCTGTGCAATTCTCACCTAGCTTTGCACATTGAAATTCACATGCAGTGTCATTTGTGCAGTCAGGGTCGCATACATCGTCTCGTTCTAAACAATCCAAATCGCAGATTCCATCTTTAATTAAGAACTTTATCTCTTTTTGTATTGCGCTAGAGCCAGGTATTGTTGTAGAAGATGAAAGCCCTTTACAATATTCGTGGGATAAAGGATAGCTCTGACTCCCAGATAAAACACAATCAAGATATGTTATTCCTCTTCTGCATTTTCCAGTTGAATCACAACAACATACCTCACTATTCATCATTCTCGGATAAACTTCATTTATATATTTTTCGAGTTCTTCAGGACTTAAAGGTTTATGCATCGCACAGTCTACAAAATCGCTCCAATTCCTATGAATACAATAATTCTCTGTTCCGCTGCATGTTGCTCTGTATTGCCCGCAAGCATATATCATTTTTTCACTAGCACACCTCGCATTTCTCGCATCGCTTGTGTCACAGCTATAATTTGGGATTATATTATAATTAGGTTGTGATGTAGATACTTGAATGGTCGTATTTATACAGCCAGTATAGCATATCCCATCCTTTTCATCTTCTATTTTGTCACCGTCCTTATCTTTAGGCTTACAATCTGGGTCACATATTTTGCTGTCAGGTGCATAACAATCTGGATCACAGAAATTGTCTGATACGTTATAGGTATCTGGATCGCATATATTATCCTTTTCAGGGTTTTTGCAATCCAAGTCCCATATACTATCTGTTTCATTCCTATAACAGTCAGGATCGCATACCCCGTCATTATCTTTTGCACAGAAAGGATTACATACATTGTCTTGAGAGTCTGAATAGCATGCTGGGTCACATAAGCCTTCAGCTATGCATGCTGGGTCACAGATCCCATCATTCACATCGCATTTACACTTTCCCTCTGTAATAATAACCCTCCTGTCATTCATGTTTTTCACTATGCAAAGCTCTTTTGGATCCTTAAACTCCTGTGCAACCATATGCGTTATGCAAGAAAACGATTTCTTTATGACATTTCCGTTGTAATTTATCCATACAGATTTATAGTCAACAGTAAGATTGAAATGCATACCCTTTGGTATCTCAAAACCGAATTTTGTCGAGCCTGCTAAACCACAGGCTCTATCTATGGATGTTGCTAAATCCCTAGCAATTGAATTCATTGCTTGTTCATATGCAACATCTGACTGATGAGAAAAGGTGGATTTTGCAAAAATCGCTATTAGCATGAACGATATAACTATAGAAATTATTGCCATTACAGATTCAGATAGAACCGCAGATGCTCTTGACATATTTATAAAATAATATTGTTCAATTAATATATAAAGTTTGCTTGAATCTTATCAAGATTCTTTTTAAAATTTTGTTGATAATTTTACACAAATATATGGCTTGATGAGTGAACTACTCTCATTTATTAATTCTGTTGTCAGGCAACAGGGCTATTATACAACAGCTCTGTCTTCAGAAATAACTCCAAAGGGTTCTTATATTTTTACAAGCATTATAGCCAGCATTTACTCTATAATCACATCATCGGCCTTAAATTAGCGTCTTAACCACGAACATATTTATTTGCTTTGAGGATATTTATCATTTGTGTCTCCAGCTTTCGCAAGGAGTATTAGCTGAGAGGGTTAAATAAAACGACATATAAAATAATTTAAAAAACAAATCTTATCAAAAGTTATTGGGCATATTCACTTGTCAAAATGTGAAAATCATCTAATTACAAGCAAATAAATACAATGGACTTTCAAAATTATTGCTTATAAAATAGATTAGAATTCCTCGTTAACCATACTCGGTTAATGGCACTATTATTTCTATTCTATCTAAGGCATCTGTAATCATTTTCCTTTTTGATGTTTCAGAGATTAATCTTTCTGCATTTCTTTTCAATAAATCTTCAAATATCTCTCTCGTTTTATCTCTGTATGCTTGAAACCCAACCACTTCAATTCCAAACTTTTCATTTTCATGAGCGCTTCGCCATGTATTTGTTAGATACGACCTAAAATAACGCCTATCTCTTGGGTCATCCCAATAACCATGCTCGCGAAAAAAATCATCTATCTGTTTAAGCGTAGAGTAAAGCAATTGAACAAGATAGGGATTGTTTTCATCTCTTAATTATCTTAATATTTCGTGGTCATCAACTTTAGAAGCCAAATACCTCCAAACATCTCTACTAGGCGAATATTCCATGTGCTCCAAATTTCTAGTTAGTCTTTTTGGTCTTAAGAACCTTTTCATAACCTTAAGCATAATGCATTATTCCATAAAAAACCTTTTAAAGCTTTATTAATTAGTAATAAGTATGGCAGAGAAAAAAACATATATGCCCCAATCAACCGCCGGGCTAATTCGTTATTTTGACACAGAAAAAGAGATAATAAAACTAAAGCCTGAACATGTTATTATAATGGGGATTATGTTTATGCTGATTGTTTTGTTTATGAGACTGATGAGACTGACATTCTAATTTTTCTTTTAAAAATTAAAGAATAGGGTATTGGATACAAGAAAAATTGTCATAATTATAATCATGCTCTAAATTTTTTTGATGAAAAACAAATTTATAAATAGCTGACAAATTATTATCAATATGCAAATTATGCTTGGGCCCGCAGGAATCCCCCTTGGTAGTAGTGGAGGGGTTATAGAAGGTATAAAATATGTGAATAAAATCGGATTGCAAGCAATGGAGATAGAATTTGTTCGCAGTATTTATATGAGCAATGAGCTAGCAAAAAGGGTTGGTGAGGTTGCCGGAAAAGAGAAAATAGCCTTATCTATTCATGCTCCATACTATATAAATTTATGTAATCCAGAAAAATTAGAAGCCTCTAAGAAAAGGATTATTGACTCTTGCGAAAGGGCGTTTCACCTCGGTGCAAGAATAGTTGTGTTTCATCCAGGATATTATTCTAGCTTATCTAAACAAGAGGCATTTGAGTGTGTGCTTAATGCATGCAAGGAAATATCTGAGGAGATAGACAAGGAGGTATTCCTTGGCTTAGAGACCACAGGAAAATCAAGCCAGTTCGGAACATTAGAAGAGATAATCAAGATATGCAAAAAAATAAGGCAATGCAGGCCTGTAATTGATTTTGCACATGTATATGCAAGAAATAATGGAAAGATCGATTACAATAAAATATTTGATGAGATTAGTAATTTCGATTTTATTCATGCCCACTTTAGTGGCATTGAATTCAATGAAAAGGGTGAAAAAAGGCATCTACAGATATCTGGATCCAAACCTGATTTTAAGGAGCTGGCAAGGGTGATTTTAAAAAGAAGGATAAAAGAAATTACAATAATATCAGAATCGCCTCTTCTTGAAAAAGATGCAATAATTATGAAGAAATGCTTCGAAGGCCTTGGATATAATTTTAAAAAATAAATTTATTTAAGCTTTGTAAATAGATTAATTGAGTGATGTTTTGAATGAATTTCAAAATTGGTACAAGAGAAATTATTAAAGAGATGGAAAAGGGCTTAATCAATAAAGTTGTTATTGCAAGCAATGCACCGGAAAACATAAAAGAAAAGATTAATGAAGTAGCAAATAAGAATAATGTAATCATAGAAATAGATGGAGATGAAAGACAACTAGCATTAAAGGTTGGAAAACCATTTCCAGTAGCATGTGTAGGATATTATAAAAGTCAGAGTAAGTGAATTTTAAGATGAAAGTGCTTTTAGATAGTAATGCGATAAAGAACATAAAAATGTTTCAGACACTGACACCTGCATATGTCATAGATTGTGCAGAAAATGAAGATACCATATATTTCGTAATAAAATCTAGCAGAATAAATATTGACAATAAGAAAGTAAGGAATATTGAAAGGCTATTCAGAAAAAGATTGCGCATAATAAGATTCTCTAAAAATCTTGAGACGTTTGTAAAAGAGTTAGTACCAGAAGCAATAAATATCATAAGGGATGGAGATAAAATTAAATTAACTGTAAGAAAATATGATAGGCCTAGGGTTGTGGGCAAAAATAAAAAGAATTTGATAATAGTTGAGAGGTTTTTAAAAAGATTTTTTGACATAAGTGAAGTCAAAATAAATTGGTGAATGATAATGGCAGGCGAATTTAGTGCTAGAAGACTGAAAGCAAAAAGAAAAAAATATAGATGGAAGAAGGTAAAATACAGAGAAAAGATGTTGCAATTAAATAAAAAAAGTATATCTGGCGGTGCCCCTCAGGTAAGAGGAATTGTTTTGGAAAAGAAGGTGATAGAGCAGAAACAGCCACATTCAGGCTTAATAAAAGCTGTTAGGGTAAGGATACTCAAAAACGGAAAAGAGGTTACTGCATTTGTTCCAAGAACAGGCGCAATTAATCACATTTCTGAGCACGACCAAGTACTTTTAGAAGGTTTAGGCGGATCGCAGGGTGGTGCAGTAGGAAGTATGTGGGGAGTAAAGTGGCGTGTGATAGAGGTTAATGGAATTCCTCTTGAGCTTCTGAGAACAGGCAAAAAGCAAAGACCAGTAAAATAGATATCTTCTATAAGAGGATGGAATATTACACATTGCTGGGGGTTTCACTTCTCAACCCCATTTGCAGTTTTAACAAATTTTATATTTGTATTTATTTAAAATATATTTATGTTAAAAGAATTACTTACTCCAACTAAGAATAAAATTTTATTGGCAATTCCTTTTGCAATTCTGTTTTGGTTCTTTCCTATCATAAGCAGAAGTATAGCTGCATTTCCTTTCGTTAATATTTCGTCATCAATTTTTTCTTTAATAATCAACCTTATAATTGCCTATCTATTCAGTTGTTTAATCATCAGCAATTCAAACAATAAGAAAAAATTGATCTCTGTTATTATTATAATCCTTGCAATTTATTTATTAACACCAAAAGTCGGTTCTTTTTATGTTGGTGATAGTTGCGGGATGACCAAAACTAATTGTGAATGCTATGGAATTAATTGGAGTTTGAGTTCATGCTGCCACTCTTCTGTTAGTTATTGTATTGGAATTTGCAAAAGGGATGAAAGTACATGTTTTTGGGAGTGTGTCTAACAATTTCTAATAATATCTCTATCCTCATATAGATTTTTACCAGATAGGCTATAACCCTTGCACCAATTCTTGTTATTGAAGTGTCGATGCGACTTGTCTTTAACCTATCTCCAAGCCAGTTTATCAGTGAACCAAAACAGCTCTCACCTCTACCTCTATTGTGATACTTCAGTTTATTGATTGGGTTCCAAAACTTCCTGGCTTTATTCCTCCAGTATCCTTTTGACCTTTCTTTATTTGGTTTTATTATCGGGATATAGCCTTGTTTAATAATCGCCCTAAAGGTCTTGTTCTGATCATACCAGCTATCAGCATATAGTTCTTTTCTACCTCCTACGATCATTTCCTTGATTGAGCACGCATCATCTCCAAAGCTAACGCTTACTGGATATACTGTTGCTCTGGCAATTCTGCTCAGCAAATGGAATGCTATATTAGCCTTATTCCAAAGCGTAAAGTCTGTAGCATCTACAATAGAAAACAGGTAGCCCAGCAACTGCTGCACCCTATTGCCTACTGTTTTAACCATTCTCTCTATTAGAGTTTTATCGAACCTCTTCTCCCAGTAATGTATTACGCTGTGATCTACTCTGCTTTTGCATACAGTCTTAGAATAATCCTGCTCAGCTTCTCTAAGGGAAGCTTTCTTTGCCCCCTTAACTATTATAAGCTTGAAGTAGCTTCTTATGCTATGCTTAGGCTTTCTTCCCCGCTTACTCCTTTTGAATCTATGTGCCACAATCTTGTTTAACGCTTTAACAAAAGCTTTTATACTATACAAGATAGAATTCCATCTATGGAGCATACCTACCACCTCTAATAAATTATATGGTAAGGATGCTCCTAATTTTTAGACACGCTCAGTTTTTGGGATTATTAGATGCTTCATGAGAAAAATTTTGTAGATTTTTACAAACTTATTTCGTTCATAGCCTCTCATAAGCTGATAATTATATTTTTGAGGTGAAATATGCGATCAAATTTTTCATGCTTGCAGAAGGTCTTCTGATGATTTTTGTTTGACAAAGCGTGATTTGCTAGCTATAGCAAGACATAATCGCGTTGTAAATATTTCAATGAAAAAGAATTTTAATATTTCTTTTTTCTAATTTAATTAAGTGAACGGAAATGCTAAAGCTATACAATACTTTAACTAGAAGCAAAGAGACCTTCAAGCCAATAAGAAAGGATGAGGTCAGGATGTATACCTGTGGTCCTACAGTATACTGGTATCAGCATATTGGAAATCTCAGAACCTACATATTTGCTGATATACTTAAAAGAACGCTTATTTACAATGGATATCGAGTAAAGCACGTTATGAATGTGACAGATGTGGGCCATTTGACAAGCGATTCTGATACAGGAGAAGACAAGATAGAGATGGCTGCAAGAAGAGAGCAAAAAACAGCAAAGGAGATAACATCGTTCTATCTTAGAATATTTAAGCAGGATTTATATAAACTTAATATAATCTTTCCAGATATATGGGCTAAAGCAACTGAGCATATAAAAGACCAGATAGAGCTCATAAAAAAAATAGAAGAAAAGGGATATACATACAGGACAAGCGATGGTATCTATTTTGACACCTCAAAACTAAGTGATTACGGAAAGCTTGCTAAAATAAAAAAGAGTGGCCTAATGCCAGGAAAGAGGGTTGAAATGAAGGAAAAGAGAAATCCAACTGATTTTGCCCTCTGGAAGTTTTCTGAAAAACCTGGTGTGAGACAACAAGAATGGGAAAGTCCGTGGGGCTTAGGTTTTCCTGGTTGGCATATCGAATGTTCTGCCATGTCTAGCAAGTATTTAGGAGAGCAGTTTGATATTCACACTGGCGGAGAGGACCACATTCATATTCACCATACAAACGAGATTGCCCAATCAGAGACTGCATTTGGAAAAAAACCGTGGGTCAGATATTGGCTCCATGGAGCCTTTCTCACATCTAAAGGAGAGAAGGTCAGCAAGAGCAAAGGGGGTCTTTATACCCTGTCTGAATTAGAGGAGATGGGATTTAATCCACTTAGCTTTAGATATTTTACACTAACAGCACATTACAGAAAACAGCTTGAGTTTTCTATAGATGCTTTGAAAAAATCTCAAGAAAGTTATTTTAAGCTTAGGGGGTTAATTGGTGAGGTTGTTGACGATAAGAAATTGAATAAAAAATATCTCAAAGAGTTTGAAAACTTTGTTAATGATGACTTAAATATACCAAAGGCGCTTCAAGTTCTTTGGAGGTTAGTAAGAAATAAGAGTGCAAAAGGAAAAATAAGGACAATAAAAAGGATGGATGAAATTTTCGGGCTTGATTTAGTAGTAGAACAAAAAATACCTAAAGAAATTAAAGAGCTTGTTGAAAAGAGAGAAGACTTTAGAAAAAGAGGAGAATTCAAAGAAGCTGATATGATTCGTGAAGAGCTGAGAAAAATGGGGTATCTCATAGAAGACACAAAAAATGGCCCAAAACTAAAGAAAATTCATTAATCAGATGTCTCATGGTATCGTTTGACATAATAGGTGATATAGCAATAATTGAGTTGCGAGAAAACAATGAAAAGGCAATAGCAAAAGAGATAGTCAAAACAAATAAAAGGATAAAGACGGTCTACAAAAAACTTTCTGCCCGTGAAGGCATTTACAGAATTCGCAAATTAAAATTAGTCTTTGGTGAAAATAAATCAAAGACGACACATAAAGAGCATGGGTGCCTATTTAAGTTAAATATCAGAAGGGTTTACTTTTCGCCAAGAGAAGGAACAGAAAGGCTACGAATCGTTGAAAAGATAAATGAATACGGCAATAGAAGCACAGCAATCGTATTCTTTGCTGGCATTGGGCCATACCCAATTCTGATTTCCAAATATTGCAAATTAGATAAGATTATTGGAATAGAAGTAAACCCAATTGCTGTAAAGTATTTCAAAGAAAACATAAAAATCAACAAGGTTAAGAATGTCGTGCCAATTGCAGGAGATGTCAGAAGAGTAGCTAAGAATTATTATAATAAATGCGATTTCGTGGTAATGCCTCTACCTGAATCTGGGTGGAAATTTTTGAATTATGCAATTAGATGTCTTAAATCAAAAGGCATATGCTTCTTTTATGCAATAAGCGACGAAAAGGATCTCTATGGGTATTGGGTAAAAAGGATAAAATCAATAGCAAAAAAAATGAACAGAAAAATAAAGATTCTAGATAAAAAGAGGGTCCTCCCCTTTGGTATAAGAAAATGGAAGGTTAGAATAGATTTTATGGTTATGTAGTATGGATTATACTATTTCAAAGAGATAATCTCAAATCGCCACTATAATCTACACTTTAAAAACTCAGACATAAGATAAATTAGTATAAGCAGAAATCTCATAATTATCATTTCAATGATAATATTACCTTTGGTCTTCCTGATTTTTCGTGCCTTTGATCAAAAATCAGAGTGCGTATAGAATATATGTTTTCTTTGAGCTTTTTTGCCTTTTCTGTGCTTACTTTAGGGAATAGTGTACTTTGAAAATCCATCTTAAGCGTATATAATTTTGGTTATAAGTCAAGTGATATCATCCCAAGTTATCTCTTTGCTTCCATATTTTCGACATATTCTAAACCATTTTTCATATGACACTACAAATCACGTTTTTGATTCATTTATGTGAGTATTATACTAAAAATATGCACTGCTCGGCTTTCTTTACGGAAATAGCATAACATCCCTTAATTTCTTGCAAGCTTATACTTTGCTGATTTTAAAAATGCTGATAAAAGAATGTTAAAGCCCTACTGCCATCATTAACAGCAAATTTCTCAATCCTGGAGCAAAACCAAGTATGAAGATTATTAACTTCAAAAAATTGTTTTCTTGTGGATTCTTAACCTCTTTATCAAGAATCCATAATACTGGCAACAAGACAGCTATTTTCATAATAAACATTGCAATAGGGCCAATAAGATCTATTAAAAGATTTGCTAACACGTGCTGTTCAACAAATGGATTTTTCGAAAAGGCCAAGGCAGTAAAGGCAGTTGATGCATCAAAGAGGTGAGTAGATAATAAAAACGTATTCATGTCAGATAATATTTTTGGCTTATAAAATCTCTTTATAAAAAGAATTAGAATAGTTAGCAAAGAAGCTATTCCTAATACTATTAATAGCGGAGCCAAATCAACTATAATTAAAAAACTTGCAGCAAATAAGCAAGTAACTAAACCAGAGAAAAAGAGTATGTGATGATAAGGTATTTTAGTCTTCTTGCTTATTGCAATTGAAACCAAGAGCGAAGCTAATGTCAGCAAAAAAATTATAAAATATATCAGCGGAGAGACTAAAAAATATGTGTCTAATATTTTGATATCTTCAAGGACCCTCAAGACAGAACCCAAGCAGATAAAAGGTATCAGCCCAATGAAAAATTTTCTGTCAATTTTAATTCTTAATCTTTCAAGCAACTTATAAATGCCAATCGCTGCTATAACTAAAATTATGGCATAAACAATTGTATTAACTACGTTGTATCCCGTCCCTCGCAAAATTGGGTCGATGAAATACTTATTAAAAAAGCGTGTAAACATTTAATCACTACAAAATTTTAATTATTAATAGCATAATAGTATTAAATATAATTGTTCTTATGGTGTCAAAGAAATGAAAAAAAATGTTATGATATTAATACTAGTTTTATTAGTTTTTATTTCAGAATGCACGAACATAAACTTGGAAAACCTGAAAGTTACTGAAACTAAAAAAGAAGAAACATCTGATGTACTGGTTATAGAAAACATAGATACACTGCCCAGACCACCAATATTTGCAGGTGACTCATTTACTCTGTATTTTACTTTAAGAAATAGGGATGAACAAAGGCCCATAGAAAACATAAGAGTTACACTGTTTGATCCTTCAGTTTTTAAGGGAAATTTGAATCCTAATCAATGCGGAGAAAATAATCCATGCTCTCTTCTGCCTTTAGATCAAAAACTCATTTCCTTTAACCTGACAGCACCAACACAAGAGGAGATAGCAAGTGTTGAGGTAACACCAAAGGTAAATTTTAAGGTTACATATGCATTTAATGGAACAACTGCATACGATGTTGTAATTGTCAATATAGATGAGCTAACAAAATATCAGCAGGCAGGAAAAACTTTAGATTTAACAAGAAATAAATTAATTGGTTCGGGTCCGATAAAAATTGATGTAGAACTTATTAATGCAGATGCCGTTATTGCGGGAAGAACAGGAAGAATAAAAGTCGTTGTGAAAAACGATGGAAGTGGAAATCTAATCGAAAATAAAATATCAAAGAACGGCTTAAGGATAGATTTTGGTAGTCTGCAAGTAAGCCACAGTATGAAAAACCTTTTCAACTGCATAAACAATGTTTGTATAAATATCGGAGATGAAATAAAAATAATAGGAAAGGAGTCATCTCCACTTTTATTCAATATAAATGCCCCTGCTAATATAGAGCTTTGGAGGACGCTTGTAATAATGGCAAAAGTAGATTACACCTATGAATTGCGCGGATCTAAAGGTATCACTGTTAAGCCTGTTGGATAAGATTTTATTTATAATTCAAAGTCATATAATTAGAATTTTCTTAAGGATTAGTAAAAATCTATCTTATTGTTGTGTACGCATATAAGCTAAGGTAATTTTAGCTTGTTCTAATATAGCTAAATGGTATTAAATCTTTAGTCTGTAGTAATTAATATAAATTATCTTGAAGTTGTAAAACAATAGCCAGAAAATAGATTCTCATTGCTCAATAAAAAAACGAAAGCAGATGCAGATATATTTCTAAGCTTAGAAATATATAACTCATAACAGAACTTAACTCTGGATATACGGAAAAAGGGTGATATCAAAGTGTTTATGTCAGAATAACTGATTTATAAAAGAGAGCGTGCACACCTGCCTCGCGGCAGGCATGGCTCAATTGTATTTGATTTGCTCTCTAATTTTTATATTGATTAAAAATATTTAATACTTTTCTTTACCGGTTTCATGCAGTGTGCTTAATATGTTGATAGTATTTTAGCAGACGCCCAAAAACCATCAAAAATATTATCAAAGCCTATTTTCCATAATTTTGTGTAAATTATTTTTTTATC
Source organism: Candidatus Aenigmatarchaeota archaeon (assembly GCA_039091735.1). Lineage (GTDB taxonomy): Archaea > Aenigmatarchaeota > Aenigmatarchaeia > GW2011-AR5 > JAHLMP01 > JAWCLB01. The sequence goes on from JAWCLB010000002.1 coordinate 56,663, forward strand.
AAGAATCGAATAAAACTATCCTAATAACAAGAGCAAATTAAAAAATAAACCTAACCAAACATTGAGCTGATCCAATCACCAATATAATGTGTTATAACTATTACTACTAATGCAATAATCAAATGTTCCATTACAACTCTAGATGGTTTTCTCCCTTGCTCTTTTGCTGTATAAAAGCTGAAAATAACCACTAAAAATAGTCCCCATATTGCGCTTACGACAATCGCTGTTGAGAGTTGAAATAACAAGATAGGAACGATAAATGTCAATGAGAAAATAAATTTGAAGAAAAGGACAGAGAGCGTCGATTCCCATATTTCTTTTGTAGTGTGTTTATTTTCTGATTCTTCGGAAAAATGTATGCCTAAGGCATCTGAAAGCGCATCAGCTACTGCTATTGTCAATATTCCACCCATAACCACAAGCTTTGAATGGGTTCCAGAATGTAAGCCTACCATTAATCCGAGCGTTGTAATTACACCAGAAACTAAGCCAAAACTAAACCCTATTCTCAGCGAGTGTTTCATCCAAATAATTTAAACTTTTATAACTTAAATAATTTCTCAGAACATAGAAATTTTGTGGAATATTACACAATATGTGAGTTTACTAAATTGCTATCTAAACAAAATAACAGAATAAAATAAAAAATAAAGGTCTTAGACTTTTATAGAAATTTTAGATCTGCTCCAATCTAACCTAAAATCTCCTTCTCTTTGCAAAACACTCTTTGCAGTAGACAGGCTTGCCTTCTACGGGTTTGAATGGAACCTCGCATTCCTTGCCACAGTCTGAGCAAACCGCCTTGTACATTTCACGAGGTCCGAAGTCTCGCCTGCCTCTATCAAATCTTCTCATATTTATACCTCATTTTAAATAACATAAAAGAAACCGTTAAAGAGCTTCTATTATGTTATTTTCTATTATCTTTTATAATGCTAAAAGCTTATAAACCTTTATTATTGCTTATTATTGCACCATATATTTATTCAAAGAAGCCTCTCAACGCAGGATGCATGTCCTCCATGTAACGCATGGAAATCTGCTCGTAGAAGTTGTATATTATCATAACAGTCAACAAGATACCTGTGCCACTACCCAAAGCGCCTGTAAAATCAGCAAAAGCAGCAAGCAATCCAACAAACAATCCACCCATAATTGCAAGTGGTGTGATATATCTTGCTAAAACCTGTTCTATGATTCTTGGATCTCTTCTGAATCCTGGTATTTGCATTCCTATGCCTTGTATCTGTTCAGCAACGCTTCTCGCATCCATACCAGAGGTTTGTACCCATAATACAGAAAATAGCATTGAACCTATGCACATAAATAGCCCATAACACACGGCTCGCA
>JAWCLB010000002.1:58025-64750 GCA_039091735.1 Candidatus Aenigmatarchaeota archaeon
TCCTGTGATTGTGCCATGAATCAAAGAAAGTACAAGATTTCTTGGCACTGAAAGATAATACAATATTCCTGAGATAGGAGCACCCTCCTCATTAAATTCTCCTAAAATTGGTATGCCTCTAGATGCAAGCATCGAACCCATTAATTGCATGTTTGCCAACAATGCTGCTATGAGTATCACAGGGATGTTGGATGTATAGATAAACTTTAATGGCCACCGCCTTCCAAAGCCAGAAAATGCACCAAAAGCCAAAGGTATCTCGACGTCAATTCCTTGAACATAAACAACTATAAGGAAAACAACAATTGTAAATAAAACAGGAATAAGCGCATCAATTGCTACGCTCATATCACCAATGCCCATCGCTACTATAGCCTGCGGTATTGCACCGATTGGAAGTTCGCCGCCACCTGTTAATGGATTGAAGGCCTGGACAAAGATAGATTTTGAAACACCTGCTGCTATAAATAAAGAAACACCGCTACCTATGCCCCACTTTGATACTACTTCGTCCATCAATAAGACTAAAAAACCGCCAAATGCCAGCTGTGCTATTAAAATAAGGGCACCGAAGAGGGTAGGTGACGTGGGCTGAATAGCCCGAAACATGACATAGGCGCTTGCCTCAAAAATACAAAAGAATATTGTCAATAATTTTTGTAGCCCTTGAAACTTTTCCCTGTCTTCTTGTTTATTTAAATCAATCGGCAGAACCTTTGCTCCTACCAAGAGCTGGAGGATAATTGATGCCATAACTATCGGGCCTATACCAAGTGTTATAAGTGACCCCATTGAAGAGCCCAATATCATCTCCATAATCCCAAATCTTTCATATGTTGTCGGTGAAACGCCGTATAATGATATCTGTCCAAGAACAAGGAAGAGCAATAATATTAGTCCTGTCCACTTCAGTCTTGACCGAAAATTTATTATCTTTTTTGGCCCCTCAACTGCAGGCAACATCTTGATTAGATTATTAAACACTAGCATCACTTATCTAACTTAATTTTATTTAGCATAGCTTATTAAACACTAGCATCACTTATCTAACTTAATTATTTAAAAATAAAAGGTTGAATTTTGACAATAACGAGAGATTATGCAATTTTTATAAAATAAATTCTATTCTAAGCTCTGTTAATTTAATGTAGGTAAATATTTTTCCAGAGCTTAAAGCAGATTTGAAGTTTCTTTATGTCTTTATTTGCTACGTGGGTGTAGATTTGTGTCGCTTTTGGGTCTTTATGATCTAGCAATTGTTGGATGTATCAAATCTCAGCGCCAGACTCTAATAGATGGGTCGCAAAGCTGTGCCTCAGTGTACGTGTGTGATATTCTTCTTTATCCCTGGTTTCTTGGAAGTTGATTTTACGATTTGTTGAATTGTTCGCTTGCTTTTTTGAGAAACAAAAATCAGGCCTTCTTCATTAGTTCCATACATTCTCAGCAGAGCAATCGGTTTTTTATGGAAAAATACAATCCTTTCTTTGTTCCTTTCTCTGTCAAAGCCTTTGTTTTTTCATTTGAGATTTCTTACTTCATTCAGATGCAAGCCGGCATAATAGAGAACGGAATAGAAGCCTGTGCTTAAGATTGTGTAATTTCTATCATCTTGTTTATTTCTTCTTTGCTCAAAACTAAGGGCAGTCTCAATGACTTTCTCGCGGGGAAGTTCCTTCTCAAATCCTGTATTTAGTACGTTTTCATGAAAGAACTTCAAAGCAAAATAAGCAGATCTCATTGTTGATTTGCTTTTGGTTGTGTAGGATAGCAGAAGCTCTCTAGGCGTTTTGCCCGAAGATAGAAAAATCTTTCATTATGAAAATATAGGGCTTGCATGTTTGATAGGAATATCTCCTGAGTTTTATTTCTTCGATTAGCTTGTCAATCAGTTTATACTTTTTCTTCTGCAGAATAGATTTTACTATAATCTGCCATACAGTTCGTTATTGGGGTTAACTTTATAAAATCTCGCTTTTTATACTCGTTTATGCTATTCTATTGAGCGAATATTTATCTTGCTTAATAGCTGTAGATGTGCAATTGAAGTTTTGCCCTTCGGGTTGTTCACTTCGTTCGCAACCCTCAATCTCCTAACTCACCTCATTTAACCAACAAAACAGCAAGAAACAAGAGATGTGAAATTAAAACTTACACAATGAAGTTAAATGAAATTCTCTTAGAGAACTATGCTCAAGTGAGATTAAGAACAAAACTTCAACTCACTTGCCTCGCTTGTACCACACTACGCTTTAGCTCCACTTCATTTCGTTCGAGACACATTACAACAGTTAAGCGCTTCGCTCCTTGCAATCGCCCATCCAAATTCATCGCTACACGCAGCTTCAGACACTAAATACCCATTTCTTTGGGTATAAACTACAAAAGGGCTAAAAATGCACCTAAGGCAATAAGAACAAGTGCCCAAAATATTCCTATCTCTTTTATGTAACTCTTTATTTTTTTGTCAGCAGAAGTCATAGAACTTAGATCTATTCTTGAAGAAATTCCCCTTAGAAACCAACCATCAACCGTGGCTTTTTTCCCTATTAATTGTTTTACTTTGTTGATGGCAAAAAACAGATTACCTAATAATGGTATCCAGCTCTGATAATTGAGATATATCAGACCTGTGCTATCCTGCATCATCAAATCTTCTGAGAATATGAAACCCGGAATTCCCCTGCCTACAAACTTCCCTTCTAAGACTATTCTTCTTCCTCTTACTGGTGATGCGTAAATATCGCTCATCGCATCTAAGATAGTGAGTCCTTCTGGTTTTTTGTTAGGATACCTATATATAGTATTTATTACCATTGATAGCCCAATGAGTATTAGCCACAAAGATATAAACCTAAGCATGTGAAATGTGATTAGCCCAACTAAAGAGCTATATAAATACACCAATGGAAAACCTATTGCAATAGCTGTTGGAAGCGCAAGCACAGTCAAATCCTTTAAAAAATTAGAATATAATCTACCCTTGTCAATAGGATATTTGCTTTCTATTTTCTTGAAATCAAATATAGGGTTCTTGCAAAGTGTGCTTAGCCTCTTTATTCTCTTTCCTGTCAGCGGATGGCTAGATTTGAGCTCAGAGATTAATGCCCATGGATTATTAAGGTCATAGAGAAAAGCCTTATAAATTATTGAAGAATCCTTCAGTCGATGCATCATATAATATGTTAAGCCAATTGATTTTGCCGCTGAAAAGTCCATGATTCCAATATTTCTTGTTGTGTTTATCAGATTTACATCATCAGGATTTGTAAGTATTCCGTAAGCTATTTTTATTAGGGCAACAGAAAGATAATTTGGGTTTCCGGTCTCTTCAGCAGAGAACTGATCTGCATAATATTCTCTAATCCTGCTCAAATAGAGAGCAATGTATTGACCTATCCAATAAAAGATATATGAGATTATTCCAAGAATAAAATGATAGCTCCTTTTTGATTTATTTGACTCTCTGGATTTCGTTCCTATTACATAAAAAACATATAGAAGTTGGATTATAGCTGATGCTATAGTCATTATTATGAAGTCCCTATTCTTTATGTGACCTAGTTCATGCCCGTATACTGCCATTATGTTCTTTTCATTAAGGTAGTTGAAGATACCTTCTGTAATTATTATTCTGGCATTCCATCTACCAGAACCATATGTAAATGCATTTGGGTTTTTATCTGCTATTATCCCTAGCTTTGGAACATTGAAATTGTGTTTTTTGCATGTGCTCTCTATGAATTCAGCTGTAGATTTTGTCCTTTTTCTGAGATCATCCAATGATATCCATTCTGCCTTGAAAAAGTATCTATAGATAAAGTCTGATATCTTTGGGGAAATAAGCCATAGAATAAAGTTAGAAAATATTACAAGCAATATTAACACAATTGCATTAATATATCCAACATAATACATGAAAGCGAAAATAATTGCCGCTAAAAAAACTGATAAAAGTAGCAGTGTAAACACAGAAGCCAAGAATAATCTCATTGTCATGTTTATATGAAATTTAATATTTATACTTTTAAAAATGCATATTTGTAAACCGCAAGTTAAAGGACGGATTTTTTTATAAGCCTTTAACTATTTAAATTTTTGTCCCAAATTCTTTGTAAGTGATATGAATGATACAAAGAATAACCGCTTTTATCCATCAATGCAAACGTGTGCTTATGGTAGCGACCAAGCCAGACAAAGAAGAATTTAAATTGTCTAGCAAAATAACTGCAGTAGGGATTATCGTGATAGGCATAATTGGGTTCATTATATTTATGATATTTCAATTGTTTAAGCTCGGTTAATATGATAATAGCAATAAGGACAACAAGTGGAAGGGAGAAGGCAGTCATAAACTCATTGGTCTCAAGGATTAATTCAAAGATTATGAAAGAGGTTAACGAAGGTGATATAATAGAGATTGTTTCTGGTCAGTTCAAGAATGAAAAGGGAAAGGTAAATAAAATAGACAAGATAAAGGAGGAGGCTGTGATTGAGTTACCTACGCAGACTGTATCTGTTGGATTAGATGAAATAAAATTATATGAAAAGGTGAAAAGACCAATAAAATCTTTGATACAAACAGAAGACCTAAGGGGCTATGTATTTATAGAAGGAGACTTCGAACAGATTCAAGAAGCTATAAAAAACATACCTCACATAAAGGGAATTGTCGGAAGGGATATTAAAATAGAAGAGATCGAACGTTTTCTGATCTCAGAAAAACAAGTAATAAAGATTGAAGAAAACGACATCGTAGAAATAATATCTGGTCCTTTCAAGGGAGAAAAGGCAAAGGTAACAAGAATAGATGATATAAAGCAAGAGATTGTGGTTGAATTGCTCGAGGCGGCCATACCTATTCCTGTTACGATATCAATGAATGCCGTAAGAATCCATGAAAAAAAGAAAAACGAGTAAAATACCTAAAGGCATAGCAAGTAGTAGAATTGGTTAAAGCAAAAAATATACTATAAGGGTATTCGACGAAAATGTAAAAAGTCCCGCCTGCCGGACTCGAACCAGCAACACATCGGTATCTGCACTAAGGCTACAGCCGATTGCTCTCTAATTGTCTTTAAACAACCATTGAGCTAAGGCGGGATTTATCTTATTTATTAGATTATATTTATAAATTTTTGATACTTTAGTAAAATTCTTCTTAATTTTGAAACTTAAAAAATTAAAGAAATATCAATAATTATCAGTGAAGAAAAATGACAAATGAATTTCAAAAGAGGATAAAAAAGGTCGAAGAGCTTAGAAAGGTTGGTATAGAGCCATTTGCATATAAGTTTGAGCGAAGCCATTCTATAATTGAGATTATCAAAAAGTATTCAGAAATAAAGCCAAACGAAATAGTTGAAAAGAGCAACGTAGCAATAGCAGGCAGAATTAAAAGTATAAGAGAACATGGCAAGGCTATTTTTGCAGATGTAGAGGACTTTACAGGAAAAATCCAGGCATTTATTGAGTTTAGCGAGGTGGGAAGCGAGGCATTCAAGCTATTTCAAAAATTCTTTGGCATAGGAGATATAATAGGCATAAATGGATTTGTCTTCAAGACAAAAAGAGGAGAACTTTCAATTTGGGTTAAAAAATTTGAATTATTGACAAAATCGTTAAGGGGCCTTCCTTCCAAGTGGTTTGGCCTAAAAGACGTTGAAATAAGATATAGACAAAGGTATCTTGACCTTATAATGAATCCTCATGTAAAGGAAATCTTATTGAAGAGATATAAAATCATTAATGCAATAAGGGAATTCTTTATAAAAAATGGCTATATTGAAGTTGAAACGCCAATACTCCAACCCATATATGGAGGTGCGTTAGCAAGACCGTTTAAGACTCATCACAATGCATTGGGCATAGATATGTATCTTAGAATTTCGAATGAGATGTATCTAAAGCGACTGATTGCAGGCGGATTTGAAAAAATATTTGAGTTCTCACCTGACTTTAGAAATGAGGGAATAGATAAAGGTCACAATCCAGAGTTCCTTCAATTAGAGGCGATGACAGCTTATTCAGATTATAAAGACGGCATGAAGCTATTTGAAAACATGGTATCATATGCTGCTGAAAAGGCTCTTGGAACAACCGAAATCACATACAAAGGTAATAAGATTAACTTAAAGCCTCCATGGAAAAGGTTAACATTAGTCGAGGCTGTTAAAAAGCATACAAATATAGACATCGAAAAGGCTGACATCAAAGGGCTTGTAGAATATGCGAAGAAAAATGGCATAAAATTAGTAAATGAAAATAGCATGACCTATGGCGAGATAATATCAATTCTTTTTGAAGAGCTCGTTGAGGATAAGTTGTTACACCCTACTATCGTATATGATTATCCTATTGAGGTCTCCCCTCTTGCAAAAAAATGTAGGGATAATCCAAGATTCACAGAGAGGTTTGAAGTATTTGTTTGCGGACTAGAGATAGGAAACAATTACACAGAAATAACAGACCCTGTTGAGCTTAGAAACAATTTCATACATCAGTTAAAGCGCGGTGATGAGGCACATCCTCTTGATGAAGACTTTTTGACAGCCATGGAATATGGCATGCCTCCTACATGTGGAATAGGTCTGGGTGTGGACAGGCTTGTCATGATACTTACTAACTCTCATTCAATAAGGGAAGTGATAGCATTTCCTCACTTAAGGCCGAAGACAGATGAAGAGAGATAAGCTTTATGAACACTAAGTAGGTTTAAACTAAAA
>JAWCLB010000020.1:0-473 GCA_039091735.1 Candidatus Aenigmatarchaeota archaeon
AATGCTTAGAAGTTAGATATAGAAACTCAAAGACCTCATCTCGAGTGCTCCTATATTGGAAATATTATCTTAAAACTACTATCTTTTTGATTTGAGATTTTATTATCTCATTGTTAAATCCTCTAACTACAATTATGCAAAGATAAACCCCATTAGCTAGTGGCTGACCTCTATCATCTATTGCATGGAATTCCAGAGTATTCCCAAATGCCTCTTGCTCAAAGACCTTCGCTCCAGCTAGGTTGAAAATCTCCAATTTGACAGAAGCAATCCCTGAGCCCTCAACATTAAGAGTCGCTTTGGAACTACTCCCTATCGGGTTAGGGGAGAGTTTGATCTCATCTATTGTCAAGCGCTCCGTCTTCCCTAACGCTAACCCGCTCTGAATTGAAGCTGAGCTTATCAGCTGGCCTGAAATCCATAGCTGGATGAGCTCTTGTATCTTGCGATCATCTGTCCATCGGTGCCTGGAA
>JAWCLB010000020.1:483-5209 GCA_039091735.1 Candidatus Aenigmatarchaeota archaeon
TCTCATTATTGAAGCCTTTTATAGTTATAACATAAAGATAAACTCCGTTGGCCAGTGGGCAACCATTATCATCCATAGTGGGAAACACAAGGCTTCTGCCCAATGCCTCTTGCTCAAAAACCTTTGCTCCAGCAAGGCTAAAGATTTCCAGCTTGACCGCTGCGATCCCTGAGCCTTCGACCTTAAGAGTCGCTTTGGAACTACTCCTTATCGGGCTGGGGAAGAGTTTGATCTCACTTATGATCAAGTGTTTAATATCCCTTACCAACGCTGGCTCATCCTGAGCAGAGGATGAGCTTATCAGCTGGCCTGAAATCCATAGCTGGATGAGCTCTTGTATCTTGCGATCATCTGTCCATCGGTGCCTGGAACTTCTTCACCAGAGATCCAAAGCTGAATAGCCCATTGGATGTCTGTGTCCTCAATAAGAATAGGATCACCTGAGTGCATAGCTATTGCTCCCTCAATTAGCAAGGATTCTTTCTTAGTCTGTCAATTCAACAAGATCTTATATAACTTCTATCATACCCTTTTCCATGTCTGTTACTACGTCCAGAATGAGATTGCAAATCTTTCTCTCTTTAAGTTTTAGCAATTATATTTAAAGGCTCTAAACCCTTTTGAATATGGGTCTGGCCGGATTCGAACCGGCGACCTTTGCCACGTCAAGGCAACGTATGCTAGCTTTCAAGCTCATAGCCACTAGACCACAGACCCATATATTTTAATTACTATATGATATACTTGATGAATTTATTTAATGTTTTCGAAATGCAATAAGCGAACTTGTTTTAAATTCTTTGAGTTTCAAAATGATTACATGAAAATCATTGCTGACTTGCACATCCACTCTCATTACTCTCGCGCTACCTCTGAAAAGATGAATGTTGAAGAGCTATCGCATTATGCAAGTTTAAAAGGGCTCAATTTATTAGGTACAGGCGACTTCACGCACCCGCTCTGGTTCAAGGAACTAAAAGAGAAATTAGATAATGTAGAAGATGGGATATATCAATTCAACAAAATGAATTTTATTTTATCATCTGAAATCTCGCTTATCTATTTGCAAAATAAAAAATTGAGAAAGGTTCATTTGGTTGTATTGTCTCCAAGCTTTGAAATAGTTGAACAGATAAACCAATGGCTTCTTACAAAAGGTAGGCTGGATTATGATGGTCGCCCTATTTTCAGTATGACATGCCCAGAGTTTACAGAAAAAATCATGGAAATCTCAAAGGATAATTTTATCGTTCCTGCGCATGCTTGGACTCCTTGGTTTGGTATTTTTGGCTCTAATTCAGGTTTTGATTCAGTAGAGGAGTGCTTTCAAGACCAAACAAAAAATATACATGCGCTAGAAACAGGGCTCTCTAGCGACCCTGAAATGAATTGGCGTCTCTCTTCGCTAGACAAGTATACACTAATCTCTAATTCTGATTCACACTCTCCTTGGTCTTCTAGAATAGGAAGGGAATGCAATGTATTTGAGTTAAATAAACTTACATATCGTAATTTGATTAATGCAATAAAAGAAAAGAACCCAAAAAGATTTCTCTATACAATTGAGGTCGATCCTGCATATGGAAAATATCATTTTGATGGTCATCGCAACTGTGGCATAGTCTTGGAACCAAAGGAAGCAATTAAGATGAACAATATTTGTCCTGTATGTAAAAGGCCATTAACCATTGGTGTTCTTCATAGAGTCGAAGAGCTAGCAGACAGAGAGCCTGGATTTGTCCCTAAGAATGCAATACCTTTTAAAAGATTACTCCCATTAACAGAGCTTATTGCAAACAAATATAAAATTGGGTTGTTCTCAAAAAGGGTTTTTGAGAAGGAGCAATTTTTTATAAAGAGGTTTGGTAACGAGCTGAATGTACTATTAAATGCAGAAATAGATGAATTAAAGGAAGTAGATGAAAATCTTGCTGACACAATAATAAAAAACAGGGAAGGAAAAATAGAGATAAATCCAGGCTATGATGGTGTATATGGTGAGCCTATTATAAATGATAAAATGCTAAAAAAGGATATAAAAAAGAATAACCAAAATGACCTGAAAAGGTTTTTGAGTCAGGATTAAATCTTAAAGCCCTTAAACAACTTTGTAAAGTCTTTAACCTTACCTGGCTTAACCATCTTAATCATCTTTTTTATTTTTTTATAGCTTGCCAACAATTCACGAACATCTTCTTCTTTAGAACCAGACCCTTTGGCTATTCTTGTTATCCTTGATGCATTTATAATCTCAGGGTTGCTTCTCTCTTCTAATGTCATTGATTTTACAATATGCTTCCATTTCTCCATTTTCTTTTCCTGAACATCAAGGTTCGGAACATTTTTTGCTAGCTTAGAAAGACCAATCATGTCAAGAATCTTATCGATAGGGCCTGTTTTCTGCATTGTTTCTATCTGTTCACAAAAATCATTAAGATCAAACTTCTCGCTGATTATCTTTTCAGCAAGCTCTGGTTTTGCGACCTCCTTTACCTTTTCCAGAAGTGTTTCCAAGTCACCGAAGCCGATTAATCTGGCAACAAATCTTCTTGGGTCATAGACCTCAAAGTCGTCTATCTTCTCTCCTGTGCCTATGAATTTTACAGGAGCATTAGTAACTTTTGCAGATGTTAGAGCACCTCCTCCTTTGGCTGTAGCATCTAGCTTTGTTACAATTATTCCTGTTATGCCAACAAGTTTGTTAAATTCGCTTGCTTGGACTCCAGCTGCTTGGCCCAAATCAGAAGGAAGCGTCAACAATATTTCGTTTGGCTCTATTACACGCGAAAGCTCTTTGAGTTCTGTTGCCAACTTCTCATCTAATGCATCCCTTCCGGAGGAGTCAAAAATTATTATATCATACTTTTTAAATTTTTCCAAGCCAATAGTTGCTATTGTTTTCTGGTCCTTAATATCCTTTGGTGCAAAACATGGGATATTTGTCTGTGAAGCCAGTTGTTCCAGTTGCTCCATGGCAGCTGGTCTGTAGGTATCGCACGAGATTACAGCTGGTTTCAGCCCCCTTTTCCTATAAAGGTTTGCAAGCTTTACAACGCTTGTTGTTTTTCCGCTTCCGAAAAGGCCTATCAACAAGATTTTACCTGGCTTTATACTTACACTTACCTCTTTGCCCAATATATTTGTTAATTCCTCATAAACAACGGTTATAACATGCTCTTTGAGTGTTATCCCGCGTTTAGGCTTCTCTTCCAATGCCCTTTTTCTTATTGTCTCGGATAATTCAAAAACAAGCTTTACATCTACATCGCTAGCAAGAAGCGCTCGCTGAAGATCTCTTATCAGCTCCTCAACCTTGTCCTTGTCAACATAGCCAGCTCCTGTTATCTTTTCAATAGCCTGTCTTAATCCGTTTTTAAGTTTGTCTAGCATTTTCTTTAATCAGCCTTATGAATTTTAAAAACAATAAATAATTGACTGATAAATTATAAAACTTCTAAAATCTTTATAAACAATAATCTTTGGGTGTGTAGCTCAGCTTGGATAGAGCACCAGCCTTCTATATAATAGAAGACCTGAACCGCATATGATGAGGTAAGCTGGGGGTCCGGGGTTCGAATCCTCGCACACCCACGTTTCTTCAATTATAACAAACTTTAGATAAAGCTGAATAATAAACTAATTTAAATATCAGCTAATTAAATATTCTTTATATGACCCGCATTATCTCGGTTATTTCAGGTAAGGGCGGAACAGGAAAAACCATGATCACAGCAAACCTTGGCATAGCATTGGCAGAAATGGGAAAGGATGTAACTATAGTTGACGGAAATCTGACAACACCAAACCTCGGGCTTCATTTGGGTATTCCATTGTTTCCTAAGAGCCTGCATGATGTGCTAAAGGGCAGGGCAAAGATAAAGGATGCAATATATGAGCATGACTCTGGCCTAAAGATAGTGCCTGCTGGAATTGGCTTGAATGATTTAAAGGGTATTAACATAAGAAATTTCTCAAATATCTTATTAGGCTTACTTGGCAACACGGATTTTGTAATTCTTGATGGAGCAGCAGGGCTTGGAAGAGAGGCAATAGCTGCAATGGAAAACAGCGATGAGGTGTTGCTTATTACAAATCCCGAACTTCCAGCTGTTTTAGATGCTATGAAAGCGGCAAAGATTGCTGAAGAGGTTGGAGCAAATGTATTGGGGGTTGTCATTAACAGAATCACAAATAAGAAGCATGAACTTACAGATAAAGAAATCAGAGATCTCCTAGATCTTCCAATAATAGCAAAGATATCAGAGGATGAAGATATAAGAAAATCTATAACAATGAAGATTCCGATTATCAAGTATAAACCAAATTCTTCAAATAGCATAGAACTCAGAATGTTGGCCTCATTTATCGCCGGCGAGTCTTTTGAATATTCCTTGCCGTGGTATAAAAGAATATTTAGTTTTTTTAGATGAAACTTATGCAAACACATAGAAGAAGATGCCCATATTGGCAGACATGTGAAAAATATTCAGATTGTCCAGATGATTTCGAAGCATGCGCAATATTCAAAAGAAAAGAAGCTGAAAAAAACATAAAGCCAATAAGATGGAAGCCAGGAGCAACTTATTGATACAAGCAATAGTTGGTCCGCCCATCTCTTTAAAACCAAACTCAACCAATCTCTGTCTAACCTGTGAAAGAAATCTGCTGTATGGGTGCCTTTTTCCAGGGTATATTCTCTTTCCTATTATCTCAACATTGTATGGAG
>JAWCLB010000021.1:0-5026 GCA_039091735.1 Candidatus Aenigmatarchaeota archaeon
CGCGGATAAGCATAAAGAAATATTGTCCTGTTGCCTTTGGCTGGTATTGTTACAGTATTTTGTGAAAGTCTATACAAGTAAGGATACGTGCCTGATATGAAGATATCTAAAACATCCTCACTGGTCTGATGGTTTGTTATTGTTATGTTATATGTTATATTCTGACCTGCAATTATCACGCTGTTCTGTGGTGTAATAGAAATGCTTAAATCTTTTGTTTGCGTGTGTCCAATTACAGCTAAAAATAAAATGACTGAAAATGAAAACAAGATAATCTTTTTCATCTTTTCATCATTCTCAAAGCTACAAAAGCTAAAGCGATGATTACGATAATAAATAAGATAATTCTATAGTCAAGTGCCTTTTCTCTAATCAAAAATACCTTCTCTGCTTTAATGTCATTATCTAGCTCTCTTGCTATTAACTTGTACTCTCCACTATTTGAAGCTGCAAGACTACCTGCTATAGAACCATGAATAACCCTATTAGGAATGTCATAGACTATATTGTCATCCTGATCCAGCAAGTATAATAGTATATTCCCTGTTAGTGGATTGCCCAAATCATCTGTATAGCTTATGGTATAAGAGACTGTTTCATTAGGTACATACTCGCTCTTGTCTGTATTTACGCTTAGATATTTTGGAATGTTTGAGAATCTCGAGTAATCATATATAAGAGAGACTCTATCCATTAAGTTATTTTCACTATCATACAAATCTGCTTTCAGAACGATATATCTATAATCTTTGTCTGGCACAAATTCTGTTATAAAGCCTGTTGGACTTGGCAAGATTTCTTCTCTATAATCCTTTCTGAAAATAGTATTCCCATATTGATTCGATATTTCTATTGAACCGTGGCCAACAAAATTTGTCATATAGTCAGCTGAGTTTGAGAGGCACATAAATATTGTTGCCTTTTCGCCCTTTGTTAGTGGAAATCTATCTATACCCAAATATATGAATCTTCCATTTTCTCCTGCTATTGAAAACCTAAGCTTTAAAATAGATTTCTCTTCTCTGCTCTCTGCAACAAATTTCACCTCATAAGTTCCTGGACTTAGAGGAGGAAGATCAAAGACAAATTTCTCATAATTATCCAAAAACCTGCTTTCTATTTTTGTGTACTCCCACATTGGTGTTTCTATCAAATCATCCCATTTATAAATTCTCATCTTGACGTCAACGTGTTTTGGTTTGCCCTCGTTTATGAGCTGTGTCTCAATTGTTATTTTTGTGCCCTCATTATAGATAGGAGAAAATCCTATAAATGGATATCTCTCTCCGTTTATGTATGTCTCTTCTTTGCTGAAGTATATTCTTGATTCCGAAGGGCTTTCTACCTTGAATTTAGTCTGCTCCCCAGGAACACCAGGAGGGCCATATGGCACAATGCTCAAACCAGCGAGGTTAAACATCTCACCAACAATAAAATATGCCTTCACTATATACTCTCCGCTCTTAGCATTTGATGGAACTCTCCATTTGAATTCTTGTGGTATGACATCGTTAAATCTTAAATACAAATCTTCAAATGCAAAGAATTCGTCTATCATTTGTTCCCCTTCTCGCTCATCATTGTAAAAAATCTGGATTCTTACCCTACCCTTGGGAATAGGTGATTCCATCCTGCTCACAAGATTGTAAGTGATTATAACCTCTTCTCCTGGCAAGTAAGAAACCTTCTCAGCATGCATGTCATCAAAGATTATACCATCCTGAAACTTGTAATACTGAAAGCAGTCTATAGACTCTAATGCAAAGCCAAGAGAAGATAATATCAAAACCGACAGCAATATTCTCTTAATCATTATTTATTATATGTTTTTTGGGTTTATAAACTTTTCTGCCCTTTCTTTAATAAGGGTTTTTAAGTTATATTGATTTCAAAAAGGCTAATATGTTTACTATTGATATAGTCAAGAGAATCAAAACTTAGTGTGTTTTCATTAATAAATTAGATTATATAAAAATGTAGAATACTCATTAGCCTAATAATTTATGCCCTTATAATTATTTTATTTGAACTTTTGTCATATTTGATAAGTATCAAAGACTGCTTATCTAAGACATTCCCTGAAACCTCCCATCCTATCCTGTCTTTTGTTCCACATTTTCCAGGATAGTCCATCTCATTCCCGCTTATATCCTTTATTATTGAATTCTCAAGTATAGGACACCCGCCCTCATCTTCCATTATCTTAGTTACATCAAATTCTGAAACAGGGCCGGGGTTGCTCTTCAGCTCAATACTAGAACACAATATGCTCTTCTCTTTTTGAAATTCAACATTTTTCCAGCATTTAATTGAATAAACAGCTATGTATCTTGCAAGCTCTTCTGTTGTGCTTGGTTTTAATTCTATTGTCTCAGAGGCATTGCCCTTTGCTTCACAAAATTCAGTTGGCTTGTGTAAGACATTCTGATAGAAAAAGCAGAGAATACTTGTACCCATGTCTCTTAATGGCCCTGAAACAAATAATAGCAACAGCGATATTCCGACCAAAGCTATTAAAATGACAAACATCATTTCGAGTTCAATTCCTTTCATGTTAATCGCTATTATAAAGCACCTGCAACCAAGCCCTTTGTAAGCATTATACCAACTACCAAAACAATTGAATAAAGTATCAGCCCAACAAATAAGGATTTTCCTATCAAAACATTTCTTGTTGTAACATCGAACCCGCTCTTAATTCCATTCAAAAAATAGCACAAGATTATGATGATTTCAATCATATAAATACCTACTATAACTTGGAAAACAGTAAATGGCATGACCTTCTCTATTTGCAATGTACCCAAAATCTCAGATAATTTCATTGTCTGACCCGTGCCTAATCCGCCAAAAAAGCTTTCTTCTATTTTTACCAACATCTTTGTAATCTGCTGCAATAATACAATAATATCAGTTGCCATCGCACCAACTATACCGCAGATAAAGGGCGCGATAAAGCTTGCCTGCATCTGCAGTGCTGCTGAAACCTCGCTCAACATATCTATCAGTGATAGCTCAATCTTTTTTGTCTTCTCCAAGAAGCTGGAGATAGAATGCGATGCAAGCGATAAAATTGCAGATGACTTTCCAGAAGCTGATAAGAGGATTTCCATAACATCTCTCATCAATAGTGATGGATATCTTCTCATAATTCCATACTCACGGTCAAAGATTGCTGTTCTCAGGGTTAGCCCAAGCTTTTTCATATTTTCCATTATCCCTGAAAAGAACCTATACATTGGTGTGTCCTCGAGCTTAGACCTTTTGTATTTCTTGATTATTTCCTGGATTGCAAATTCCATCGGCACACCCGAAGACAATACCTCTGATAAGTCAAATAATGACACCTGAAAATTACTTTCTAGTTGCTTTATCTCATTCCTTATCTTAAGCCTCTGATAGCTCTTTCCAAGGCAATAAACAGATAGGCCTATAGCGATGCCTATAATAAGTGTTAGGCTTGTTACAGTAAGCGGTACTATATTCTTCGACTCATACATATTCAGCATGTAATTCTTCCATTCTGTCTCGCTATTTATCGAGGCCTGAATCCTGTAATAATCACCTGCCAATTTTGTGAAGTGGTCAATAGCTGGAATAGAACAAAGCAATAGCAAAAGAAGTGATGTCAATAGCACAGGAGCCAATATCTTTTTATTACCGAATTTTAGTGCGTATTTGCCTAGTGGTGGAAGGTCTGGATGATGAGACACATCTGGATAAGAAAATGCCCCTGGCCTTTTTGATACAATTCTTCTAAGATACAGAAATAATATTGTAGGAAGAATAACAGTATAGCCTAGGGCAAGGTAAGATGTTATGTATCCTCCAGCACTCTCATGAAGGAAGATTGCTATCATTGGAAACATCACTAATCCCATTAGAGGAAAGGCTATCCCCATTGCATGAACCATTGTCATTGGTGTCTTTAGATCACGGGTATAGGCCTGCATCTTCTCATGGGTTGCTTCTAATATATATGTGAGTGCCTTGTCCAATATAGCCTTTCTTCTCTCTGGCGTGAGCTCGTACTCAAGCGATTGAAGTAGATTCATGCTCTCTATAAACTCCTTGTCCCATGCTAACCATTTATCCATTTTGCTCTTCACCCCATCTTCCAGCGTTCTATATCTTCCTATTCGAATTCCCCATAAAATCTCTTTTAAGTCTTTGCCCAATGGACCTGTGCAATGCTTCGCAGCAAAATTAAAGGCGCCCTCTAGCTGAGGCGTGAGCCTGAGATATATCACCATATACAGGATAACCTTTACTGTCTCATCACATGCCCTTATCTTTGTTACATCAGCAAGATAAGGTGGGTATGAATAAATAAAATAGCCAAATATGAAGGGGATGAACATAGCAAAAATACCAATCGTCTTGAGTATCAACGCAATAGGTATCAATATTATGAAAAGAATAATTATGCTCAGTATGGTAAAAGAAAAAACACCTGCTGGTGTAGTTCTTAGCCCACTTGACATAATTGCGTTGTTGAGCCTTTCCTCTACACTTTTTGGTGGGTTTATCTTAATTAATCTGGAGGAAAATTGACAGCCCTTCTCAAACCAATACTTAAAGTCTTTTTTTTCTATTTCTTCTATCTCGAATTCCTTGTATACGCCTTCTATTGAAGGTTTTCGCCTAAGAAAATCAAAGATTGCCATTAAAACTATTTTTATTTGAACATGTTATTAAAGTTTTGTTATAATAATTTATTGGCATGTTCTAAATATCTTTCAGTAGTTGGCAGAGTTGAAAATTTTTTTCAGAACATTAAAAAATCATACTAAAGTTTTCTGTTAAGAATTGTAAGTCTCGATAAAAGTAAATAAAACAAAAAATTTGGATTATCCTAGAGAAAATAACAGAATTAGCTATACTTACTATGCAAGTGTTCGATATCCAGAAATATTAGTTATCAACTAGGCTCAAGATAAGAGCAAGTGCGTAAAGCATTACTCCAAATATTTTGAGGTTGCGCTTGAAACCGGACAAATCGTTTTGGTTAAAAATGATTTAAGAG
>JAWCLB010000003.1:0-1281 GCA_039091735.1 Candidatus Aenigmatarchaeota archaeon
AATTTTCTGCGACCTCTGAAACTCTGTGGTGCTCACTTCGTTCCGCTCCTCGCCACGCCCTGCGGGCTCTCGCCTTCGGCTCGGGACAGATAACAGCGATTAATAAGGAAAATCCTGCGAATTTTCCATAAATTTTCGGAAGCAAAAACTTCTCTTAATCGCATATGTTAGTTTCAATTGCTACGGGCATTTCGGAAATTTTATATTATCTCACTAATTAACTTATGGTTATAACTATGAAAAATCTATGGAAGAATATAAAAAGAGAGCATGTTATTAGTGCTATTCAGAAATTTGAAACGCTTAATCCAGATTATCCTAAAGCTCGAAATACCTTTTTAGTTTATAACAGCAAAAAATATCCTGCCAAACATATTCGCGGGCTTGCATTTGAAATTGCAAATAACAAAGAAATTAAGAAAAGTGAATATAGTGGTGGCCAAGAAACAGTAAAATTCTTCAGAAAACTTGGATTTGAAGTTGAATATAAGAAAGAGAGTATCAAAGAGGTGTCAGCAAAGAAAGAAGCCTTTATCAAAAGACTCTCTGTTGTCAAACAAAATGCTTTACAGAGAGTATTACAAAAAAGTTTTGGAATTATAGAAACTGAGAAAAAATTCGAATGGCTCAAAACCCCTAATCCTGAACAATTACCTGCCGAATACAAGAAAGTTGTTGAGGCTTTAGATATTTTTTCCAAAAATGACACTTATAATGGTTGCATTATAAGGGTTTCCTACTTTAACATCATGAACAAGCCATGTAGCTCTCTAAACTCCATATATGAATCTGGGTAGATGTTTTGATAACTTTAACTTAAAACCCTACGAGATTAATCCTCTTATGATTTTAGCGAGACTTCATCTGTGTTGCTTTACAATAATTTCATATCTAAATATTGCTCTTCTGTTTATGAGAGCTTTAACACTTTTTGCAGATGCAACAATGCAGATAATGTAAAAAAATTTGAAAAATTTTGTGATTAGTATAGTGGCAACGAATGTAATAGTGATAGCGAGTATAACCGCAGAAATACAATTTGCAGTCCATGAGAATGAATTACTTAGTTACTTCTTTTGTTTGTGGTGTTCTTGTGTAGCTCTTGTAAACAAGCCATATAACAAATGCCATCAACAATATCAATATTAATATTATTATCGTTGATGCTATGGGTGATACCTCTGGTGGTATTATTGGCATTGTTGTTGGTGTGATTGTGGTCGTTGTAACAGCTGCTATTGTGGAGGTGGTTGTAGTCAACAATGTTGTAGTCGTTGGTAT